>JAGTAM010000331.1 GCA_023422485.1 Pseudomonadota bacterium
CTCTACGAAGGTCTGGCCGATTCGAAGTACCGGCCCTGCCCGCTGCTGGTGAAGTATGTCGAGGCCGGCTGGCTCGGCCGCAAGACCAAGCGCGGCTTCTACGATTATCGCGGCGAGACGCCGATCCCGACGCGCTGAGGCCGGAGGCCCCAAACGAAAAAGCCGCCCGAGACAGGGTCTCGGGCGGCTTTTTCGTGATGTCTGGCGTCTCGAGCCTTACTGCGCCGACTTCTGCGCCGGCTGCGGGTAGGCCGGGTTCTCGGCCGGCACGTTGCCGCTGTTGGAGGACGGGGCCTTGTTGACGGACCCCGTCGTCATCTCGCGGGCCGATTCCTGGCTCTTGCCGGCATGGTCGGCGGGTGACTCGGCCCGGTTCCAGCTCAGGAGGCCGACGGTCGCCACCGCCAGCAGGGCGAGGCTCGCCACCAGCACGTAGAGGACCGGCTTGCCCTTCGCGCCCTGGCGGGCATCGGTCTGGTTCTCGATCTGGGCCATGAAACTCCCTCTCTTCCGCCCGACAAAGGGGCGGCGTCAGCATCGGTTATGCTTGGCCAACGCCGGTCTGGCTTCGAGAGTTCCTACCGAAGCCTGTGCTCTCAGCGCCCGGTGACGAGCAGGATCTTGCCCGTGTGGCTGCTCGTCTCCATCAGCTCATGCGCCTTGCGCGCGTCCTCCAGCGGGAAGGCGGCGTGCACGATCGGCCGGATCTTTCCTGCCTCGACCAGCGGCCAGACATCCCGCTTCAGCCCCTCGGCAATGGCGGCCTTGGCCTCCTTGGTCTGGGCCCGCAGGGTCGCGCCGGTGATGGTCAGACGCTTGAGCATGATCGGGGTCAGGGTCAGGCTTTCGGCCTTGTAGCCCTGCATGAAGGCGATCTGGACGAGACGGCCCTCCACGGCCAGCGAGGCGATGTTCTTCTGGAGGTAGGCCGCGCCCACCATGTCGAGGATCACGTCGACGCCCTTGCCGTCGGTGAGGCGCTTCACCTCCTCGGCGAAATCCGCCTCGCGGTAGTTGATCGCGGCATCCGCGCCCAGCTCCTCACAGAACCGGCACTTCTCGGCCGAGCCCGCCGTGGTGAGGACGCGGGCGCCGTGCTGCTTGGCGATCTGGATCGCGGTGGTGCCGATGCCGCTCGACCCGCCATGGACGAGGAAGGTCTCGCCCTTCTGCAGCCGACCGCGCTGGATCACCGTCGAATAGACGGTGAAGACCGTCTCCGGCAGCCCCGCCGCCTCCACCAGCGAGAGCGGCCCTGGCCGCTTCAGCACCTGCCCCGCCTCGGCGACGGCGAACTCGGCATAGCCGCCGCTGATGACCAGCGCGCAGACCTCGTCGCCCACGGAGAGATCCGTCACGCCCTCGCCCAGCGCGGCGATGCGGCCGGCAATTTCAAGGCCGGGGATCTCGGTCGCGCCCTTCGGCGGCGGGTAGCTGCCCTGGCGCTGCATGATGTCGGGCCGGTTGACGCCTGCCGCGACCACCTCGACCAGAACCTGCCCGGCTGCGGGCTTCGGCAGCGGCACGGTCTCGACCGCGATGACCTCCGGACCGCCCGCGCCAGTGAAGCGGATCTGGCGCATAGGCTCGGGCAGGCTTTTTGTCATGGGGGCTTCCTCGGGGTTCACGCGGCGGGTTGATCGCTCGTACGCCCGGCTCAGATGGCGCATGGGACGGGGCGCGTCGAGCCGTGTTACACTCGGACGCTGAAGGTGCACTCATGACAAAGCTGCTCGAACAAGCCGTCGAAACCGTCCGCCGGCTCCCTGCCGCCGATCAAGACACCATCGCCGAGGCCATGCTCGGCCTCGCACGCGTCGGCGCAGCGGAGGACATCGATCCCGAGCACCTGGAAGATGTACTGGCCGGGCTGGCCGAGATCGAGAGGGGCGAGTTGGCTTCGCCGAAAGAGATCGAGGCCGCCTTCCGCAGTTTCGAGCGATGAAGCTCGAAGTCTCCCGGCGCGCAACCCGGCGCCTGCGCGAGATCGCTAACCACATCCATCGAGAAAACCCGTCGGCCGCCCTCCACGTACAGAAGACGATCCGAGACGCCTTTGCGCTTCTGACGGTGTATCCGGATGCCGGGCGCGTCGTGCAGCCGAAGGTGCGCCGCTTCGTCGTGCCGAGGCTTCCTTACCTGATCTACTACACTGTCGATGAGACGGCCGGTGCCGTCATCATCGTCACGATCCGCCATGCGGCCCAAGCCCGGCAAAGCTGAGCCGAAAACTCACCGCGTGCCGTACATCCGATCGCCGGCGTCCCCCAGACCCGGCACGATGTAGCCGTGATCGTTGAGGTGGCTGTCGATCGCCGCGGTCCAGACCGGCACGTCGGGATGCGCCTCCTGGAAGCGGGCGATACCCTCGGGGGCAGCGAGCAGGCAGACGAAGCGGAGATCCTTCGCGCCCCGGCTCTTGAGCCGCTCCACCGCCGCGACCGCGGAATTGGCGGTGGCGAGCATCGGGTCGAGCACCAGCACCGTGCGGTCGGCCAGGTCCGACGGGCTCTTGAAATAGTACTCCACCGCCTGGAGCGTGTCGGGATCGCGGTAGAGCCCGACATGGGCGACGCGGGCCGAGGGCATCAGCGAGAGCATGCCGTCGAGAAAGCCGACGCCGGCGCGCAGGATCGGGGCCAGCACCAGCTTCTTGCCGGCGATCCGGCGCCCCTCCATCGCCTGGATCGGTGTCTGGATGGTGACCGGTTCGAGCGGCAGGTCGCGGGTCACCTCGTAGGCCAGCAGCATGCCGATCTCGTTGAGGAGTTCGCGGAACCCTTTGGTCGAGCGCTCGCCGTCGCGCATCATCGTCAGCTTGTGCTGGACGAGGGGGTGATCGACCACCGTCACCCGCGCCACGCCACCGCTCTCCGCCTGCATCGAATCCGCCTCCATGCCTGTCGCGATCGGAGGGCACGATGCCACGGGGAGCGGCGGAAACCGAGACGCGTGCGACGTTTTCCCGCTCAAGGGGCTCAGTCGAGGATCGGCGGCGACTTCAGCACCAGCACCGCCCGCTCGGGCAGATCGACCGTACCGCCGGTCGGGATCGGCGGGCGGATGCCGTCGGGAACCGCACCGGCATCGAGGGTGGTGTCGAAGACCGGGCGCCAGGGCCCACCGAGTTGCGGCGGCAGGGTAAAGGGGCAGGGCTCCGGCGCCGCATTCATGAGGATGAGGACGCGTTCCGAACCCTCGATGTCATTGCTCATCTGCATGCCGAAGGCGCGGCGCTCGCCGTCGCCCCAGGCGGCTTCATCCATCTCGGTCCCGTCCGGGGAGAGCCAATGGACGTCCTTCAGGTCGGTCTCGCCAACGCGGCTGCCGAGAAGGAAGTGGCGACGCCGCAAGGAGCGGCAGGCCCGGCGCAGGGCCGCGAGGTTGCCGACGAATTCACTCAGCGTCGGATCGGGATCGGCCTCCCAATCCATCCAGCTCACGGCGTTGTCCTGGCAATAGGCGTTGTTGTTGCCGGACTGCGAGCGCGAGCGCTCGTCGCCCATCAGCAGCATCGGCACGCCTTGCGCGAAGAACACGCAGGCCAGCATGTTGCGCTTCTGCCGGGCGCGTAACGCCAGGATCCGAGGATCGTAGGTCGGCCCCTCGATCCCGTAATTGGCCGAGAGATTGTGGCCGTGGCCGTCGCGGTTCTCCTCGCCGTTGGCCTCGTTGTGCTTCTCCGCGTAGGCCACCACATCGGCGAGCGTGTAGCCGTCATGCGAGGCCACGAAATTGACGCTCGCCAGGGGAGAGCGGCCGGACGGCAGAAAAATCTCGCGCGAGCCCGAGAGCCCCTGGGTCAGCTTGGCCAGCGTGCCGGCATCCCCCCGCCAGAAGCCGCGCAGGTTGTCGCGGAACTGGTCGTTCCACTCGCTCCAGCCATAGGGGTATCCGCCGAGTTGGTAGCCGCCCCCACCGATGTCCCAGGGCTCGGCGATGAGCTTGACCCGCGAGAGCACGGGGTCCTGCTGCACCGCCTGGAAGAAGGCGGCCTGGGGGGAGAAGTCAGCGGGCGCCCGACCGAGGCTGGTCGCGAGATCGAAGCGGAAGCCGGCCACGCCGTAAGCGGTCACCCAGTGGCGCAGGCTATCGAGCACCATCCGCATCACCCGCGGGTGGGCGACATTGAGGGTGTTGCCGCAGCCGGTGCAGTCGATGTTGCGGCGCGGGTTCTCGGGATCGAGCTTGTAGTAGCTCGCATTGTCGATGCCGCGGAAGGCGAGCGTCGGCCCGAGATGGTCGCCTTCCGCCGTGTGGTTGTAGACCACGTCGATCAGGGTCTCGATGCCGGCCGAGGCGAGTTCGCGGATGGCGAAGCGCAGCCCGCTTGCGCCCCCCTCACCGAGATAGCGTGGCTCGGGGGCGAAGTAGTTGTAGGGCTGGTAGCCCCAGAAATTGACGAGCCCCTTGTCGACGAGGAAACGGTCGTCGGCAAACGCCTGGATCGGCAGGAGTTCGAGGGCGGTGACGCCGAGCTTCAATAGGTGCTCGATGATCGCCGGATGGGCGAGCCCGAGATAGGTGCCCCGCTCGGCCTCCGAGAGCGCCGGATGCGTCCGGGTCAGCGCCTTGACGTGAGCCTCGTAGATCACCGTCTCGTGGAGCGGGCGGGGCGCCGGCAGGGCGACGGCGTCGGGTGTCTCGGGCCGGGTGACGACGCCGCGGGGCAGGAAGGGGGCGCTGTCGCGCCGGTCGATCTGATCCTCGCGGGCGCCGCCGCGGCGGTGGCTGTAGAGCGCATCGTGCCAGCGGATGCGGCCGGCGATCTCGCGGGCATAGGGGTCGAGGACGAGCTTGGCCGGGTTGAAGCGATGCCCTGCCGCCGGGTCCCAGGGTCCGAACACCCGGTACGCGTATTGCTGGCCCGGCAACAGGCCGTGCAGGTAGCCGTGGAAGACGTCGTCGGTCCGGCAGGGCAGGCGGATCGTGCGCGATTCGTGCCTTGCGCCCGGCTCGAACAGGCAGAGATCGACCCGAGTCGCGTTCTGCGAGAAGAGGGCGAAGTTGACGCCGCGGCCGTCGAAATGCGCGCCGAGCGGCGTCGGCAAACCCTCCTCGATGACGATCATCCCAGTCCATTACCGCCGTCGTTCCGGGGCCGCGGAGCGGAACCCGAAATCTACCCGTGATGCGACGCCGATGCCCGATGTCGAGGCCGGTCGTGGCTTCCGGGTTCGCTTGTCAGCGGCCCGGAATGACGACGGGCTGGAGGCACGGTCGCGACGCCGCTTCCGGTGAACACATCTCGCCAACCTGAGTCGGCAGCTCTAGCCGGAAGAAAACGTCGGTCGAAACCGAGACGCTTTCAGCCAGCTCGTCTTCTGGCCACGCTATTCCGCCGCCGCCGCCGTCGTGCTCGGCGGCTCGCGCTCGACGGTGCGGAAGGTCTCCAGCTCCGCCATGAAATTGCGCGCCCACCAATCGACGTCCTCGCGCAGCATGCGCTCGGCCATCGGCTTCCAGCGTTCCAGGCGCTCGCCGCGGGGCATGTAGAGCGCCTGCCGGATCGCCTCGGCGACCTCGAAGCGGTCGTAGGGGTTCACGAGCAAGGCCTCGGGCAATTGCCGCGCCGCACCCGCGAACTTGGACAGTACGAGGACACCGGGGTCCTCCTCGCTCTGGGCGACGACGTATTCCTTGGCGACCAAGTTCATGCCGTCGCGCATCGGCGTGACGAGGCCGACCCGGGCGGCGCGGTAGAGGCCGGCGAGGACGGGGCGGGGATAGGCCTTGGTGACGTACTGGATCGGCGTCCAGGCCGGCTCGCCGAGCATGCCGTTGATGTCGCCGACCTTCTCGTTCACCTCGCGGGCGAGCTGCTCGTATTCCGGCACCTCGCTGCGGGATTTCGGGGTGATCTGGATGTAGACGACGTTGCCGCGCTGGTCCGGGTTCGAGGCGAAGAAGCGGTCCACCGCCTCCATCCGCTCCGGCACCCCCTTCGAATAGTCGAGCCGGTCGACGCCGATCAGCAGCTTGCGGGTGCGCAGCCCCGCCATGGTCTCGCGCACCACCTTGTTGGAGCCGGCCTTGTCGGCGGCCTCCTTGAAGCTGGCGACGTCGATGCCGATGGGGAAGGAGCGGATCCGGGTGCGGCGTCCGTCCACCATCATCGAGCCCCCGCCGAGCGGAATCGCCCGCATCGTGTCGATGAAGTTGCGGGAGAGGTTCTGCACGTCCGAATCGGTCTGCAGGCCGATCAGGTCGTAGTCGGCCATGGCGCGCAGGAGCTCGCCGCTGGCCGGCAGGGTGTTGAACACGTCGGCCGCGGGCCACGGGATGTGGTGGAAGTAGCCGATCGGGTTGGCGATGCCCTGGCCGCGCAGCTCGGAGGCCAGCGGCAGCAGGTGGTAGTCGTGCACCCAGATCAGGTCGTCGGGCTCGACCAGCTTGGCGAGCGCCTGGGCGAAGGTCTGGTTGACGCGCTGGTAGCCGGCATAATCCGAGCGGGAAAAGGTCCCGAGCCCGATCCGGTAGTGCATGATCGGCCAGAGCGCCCGGTTGGCGAAGCCGGCATAATATTCGCGGTGGTCCTGCGGCGAGAGGTCGAGGACGGCGTACTGGATCGGCCCGCGGTCGATCAGCTCCGGCTCGGTGCTCGGATTGTCGCAGATGTTTCCGCTCCAGCCGAACCACAGCCCCTCGTAGGAGGAAAACGCCTCCTTGACTGCGACGGCGAGCCCCCCTGCGGAGACCGCATCCTTGCCCTCGGCGGGCACGGCGACACGGTTGGAGACGATGATCAGACGTGCCACGAACCCGGCTCCGGTCCTCGCTGGAGCCGGCACGCGGGGCGCGCCGGCCTAAGGGTCTTGAGGGTTTTGCGTCTGGGGGAAAACGCGCGGAAGCCTGGCGCGATCCGTCGGGCGGCAGCCAAGCGCATCGCCACCGGCGGGTCAAGCAGGCGGCCTGACGATGTCACCGCTGTTCCATCCCGCATCCGCCCGCCCGGCCCCCCGTGCATGCTCACGTTCTCGGCAGTGCAGCAGAGCCGGCGCCACCATGCAAGGGCCAAGCTGAACGGGCGCTGACATCCAGCCCCGGAGCGGAACCCGCCCACAGCGCGCGATCGATGGAAACGTCGACATGGGGATGGACATGGGGGTGGCGGTGCTTCCTCGCATTTTCTCATTACGCCCGAACCCTCTCCGTCCGGCGCAAGACCGTGCGGAAGGGGCTCTGAAAGCGGAACCCCACGAGGCGGCAAACGGTTCTCCGGCCGAGTTCATCGCAGATCGAAGCGCAACCCGCGTCGATCCAGAGAGTCCAGCCGGAGACACGCCCATGACATCGTCCGCGTCCCCAGATCCCGTCGGCGGCCCCAAGCCGGCCGAGACCAAGGCCGATTTGGAGGATCTGCGCCACGACGTGGAGGACACCGCCAGCCTCGCGGCCGAGCGCAGCAAGGGGCTCGCTGCGGCCGCGAGGCAGCAGGCGCTCGCCTATGTCGACGACCTCAAGGGCGAGGCCGCCCGCTCCGTATCGGACCTCGCCAAGTCCCTGCGCGATTCGGGAAAGACCTTCGATGACCGCCCCAACATCCGCGCCTTCTTCGACAGCGCGGCCGAGGGGCTCGACGATCTCGCCGGCTCGATCGAGCGGCGCAGCCTCGATGATTTCTACCGTGAGGCCGAGGCCTATGCCCGCCGCTCCCCGGTGACTGTCGCGGTGGGCGCCTTCGCCGCGGGCTTCCTGCTGTCGCGCTTCGTCAAGGCATCGGGCGAGGCGGAGACGAAGCGCGCCTACGACGGCTACCGGGCCTGAGGGACGGGAACCATGGCAAGCCCCAACAACCCATCCGCCTCACCC
>JAGTAM010000427.1 GCA_023422485.1 Pseudomonadota bacterium
GGTGGAAGAAGCTGCCCGTGACGTGGCCCCGGCGGTGGCCGGCGAGGCCGAGCGGCACGCCCTCCGCATCCGTCACCTGCGCGAGCGCGAGCGTATCCCCGGGGTTCGGCGTGAGTTCGCTCGCATAGTGGAACTCGTGCCCGACGAGGCGCGTGCCGGCCGCACCCAGCAAGCCGTCGGCGAGAAGATGCGCGACGCGGTAGCCGAGATGGAGCTTGCGGCGGCGGTACGAGGTCGCGACCGGCAGAAGGCCGCACATCGGATGGGTCACCCCGTCCGCATCCTCCAGGCTCTCGCCCAGAACCATATAGCCGCCGCACTCGCCGTGGACCGGCCGCGTCTGCGCGAAGCGCCGCAGCCCGTCGCGGAAGCGCTGCGCCGCCGCAAGCCGGCCGGCATGCAACTCGGGGTAGCCGCCGGGCAGCCAGCAGGCGTCGCAATCGGTGCCCGGCGCCTCGTCGGCCAGCGGCGAGAACGGCAGGATCTCGGCGCCGGCCGCGCGCCAGCCCGCCAGCATATGCGGATAGAGGAACGAGAAGGCGGCGTCCCGCGCCACCGCGATCCGCTGCGCCGGCGGTCTCGGCAGGCCGTCTCTGGTTTCGGGAGCGCGCCCGCCGGCCACGGAGACGATCGCGTCCAGGTCGAGGGAGGCTTCCGCGAGGTCGGCGAGCCGGTCGAGGCGAGCATGGAGGTCGGCGGTCTCGCCGGCCTGGACCAGGCCGAGATGGCGCTCGGGCAGGACGAGGCTCGCCTCCCGCGGGAAGGCGCCGAGCACCGGCAGCCCGACCCGCGCCAGCCCCGCCTCGACCAGGCGGCGGTGGCGCGGGCTCGCAACCTTGTTGAGGATCACGCCCGCGATCCGGATACGCGAATCGTAGGCGGCGCAGCCGAGCGCCACCGCCGCCGCCGATTGCGCCGCCCCCGACACGTCGAGCACGAGGAGCACCGGCCAGCCGTAGCGGGCAGCGATATCGGCATTCGCCCCCGTGCGGCCCTCGCCGGCAACGATGCCGTCGTGCAGCCCCATCGAGCCCTCTGCGATGACCAGATCCGCATCGCGCGCGCTCAGACCGGCGCAGGCGTCGAGCAGCGCGTCGGGCATGGCGAAGCTGTCGAGGTTCAGGCTGGGGGCGCCCGTCGCCGCCTCGTGGAACGCGGGGTCGATGTAGTCCGGCCCGCATTTGGCGCCGCGCAGGGCCACGCCGCGCCGGCGCAGCGCGCGCATCAGCGCGAGCGTCACCGTGGTCTTGCCGGAGCCGGAGCGGGGTGCTGCGACGAGGAGGCCGGGGGCGGCGTTCACGAGGCGGCCTCGTCCGATGTCGCGCCGGGCGCGCCGACGGCGCCGCGGGGGCGGAAGCGGCGGTCGTAATCGGGAGCGTAAAGCGCGCTCTCGCGGAAATCCGACGGGTCGAGCGCCGGGCCGACCAGGATCAGCGCCGTGCGCTCGATGTTTTCCGCTCGCACCCGCTCGGGCAGGGTGGCCAGCGTCCCCGTCAGCACCCGCTCGTCGGGCCAGGTTGCGCGGAATACCACCGCGGCCGGGCAGTCCGGCCCGTAGAACGGGAGGAGGTCGGCGCAAGCCTGCTCGACGACATGGATCGAGAGGTGCAGCGCCAGCGTCGCCCCGGTGGCCGCGAAGGCGGAGAGTGTTTCACGCTCCGGCATCGGGCTCGCCCGGCCCGAGGTACGGGTGAGCACCACCGATTGCGTCAGCCCCGGCACGGTCAGCTCGCGCCGCAGCAGGGCCGCGGCGGCGGCAAACGAGGGGACGCCCGGCGTCACGGTATAGGGAATGCCGAGCGCGTCGAGCCGGCGGGTCTGCTCGGCGAGCGCGCTCCAGACCGAGAGATCGCCCGAATGCAGCCGCGCCACGTCCCGGCCGGCCGCGTGCGCCCGGCCGATCTCGTCCATGATCGCGTCGAGGTCGAGGGGCGCGGTGTCGACGATGCGGGCGCCCGGAGGGCACCATGACAGGATCTCGGGCGCCACCAGCGAGCCGGCATAGAGGCAGACCGGACAGGCGGCGATGAGATCGCGGCCGCGCACGGTGATGAGGTCGGCGGCGCCCGGCCCGGCGCCGATGAAGTGGACGGTCATGGCGTCCGCTTACAGCATCGGGCCGGGCATTGGGGAGAGACGATGATCGAGGCCGCCGACAGGGTGGAGTGTCGCCGTTTGCCGAAAGCCGGCCCCCCCTCGTCCGGGACCGTGCTTCAGCGGCACGGCTCCGCCGCGGCCGCGTCCCAGCCGGGCAGGGGGAAGGCGCGGTCGTAGGCCAGATTGAAGGTGAAGGCGTAGGCCACGTAGAAGGCCGCGATCGCGAGATCCATGACGAGGGCCTGGACGAGGCCGATGCCGAGGTACCAGGCGATCGGCGGCAGCAGGATCACGAGCAGGCCCGCCTCGAACAGGACGGCGTGCCCCACCCGCAGGGACAGGCTCTTGCGGGTATGCCCGACCAGCCGCTGCATCGCGCGATCGAAGCCGAGATTGTAGACGTAGTTCCACGCCGTCGCGGCGAGCGCGCTGCCCACGCCGATCACACCCATATCGGCCGTGTGCAGGCCGAACAGCACGGTGCCGAGCGGGATGATGAGCGCGAGGCCGAACAGTTCGAACAGGATCGCGTGGCGGATACGGTCGCGTGTGGTGCGCATGGACTTGCCCGAAAAGCTGGCTACCAGGGTTGGTCCGCCGCCTTCTATCTGTGATATCCCGAACGCCAAGTTGGAACGTATCTGGAAAACAGATAGATGGCCGTCTCGCTCGATCAGCTTCAGGCGTTCGTGGCCGCGGCCGAGGCCGGATCCTTCTCCGGCGCCGCGCGCATGCTGCGAAAGGCACAATCGGCCGTCAGCACCCAGGTGGCGAATCTCGAGACCGATCTCGGGCTGGCGCTGTTCGACCGGACGGGCCGGAATCCGGTTCTCACCTCGGCCGGGGAGCGCCTGCTCCTGGAGGCGCGCGTCGTGCTCGACCGGCGCGAGCACCTGATCGGCGTGGCGAGCAGCCTGGAGCGGCGGGTGGAGAACCGGCTGGTCGTCGCCATCGACGAGCTCTACCCCGAGCACGCGCTGGGCGCCCTCTTCGCCGAGTTCGCTCAGGCCTTCCCCTTCGTGGAGCTGGAGCTGCTCTTCCCGCTGATGGAGGATGTCAGCCGCATGGTGCAGTCGGGCGCCGCCGATCTCGGCGTGATGTGGCGACAGGAGGTTCTGCCGACCGAACTCGGTTTCCAGACCATCGGCTGGGTGCCGCTCAAGCTCGTCTGCGGACGCGACCACCCGCTGGCGAAGGCGCGGGTGGAATGGGAGGAGTTGAAGCGCCACCGCCAGATCCTCGTGGCCGCGCGCAGCGACGGCCCGGAGAAGCGGCGCCTACGGGTGGCGGCCGAGGTGTGGTGGGTGGAGAGCCACTGGGTCATCCTGGAGATGGTCAAGCACGGGATCGGCTGGGCCTTCGTGACCGACCACGTCATCGCCGCCTCCCAGACCGCGCCCTACCTCGTCACGCCCGACCTGCAGTTCGACGAGGGCGATTGGCCGATCGCCCTCGAACTGGTCTGGCACAAGCAGCGGCCCTGCGGCCCGGCCGCCTCATGGCTGCGCGCGCGCTTCGCCGCGGAGCGGGTCGGCGGCCTGTCAGGAGG
>JAGTAM010000571.1 GCA_023422485.1 Pseudomonadota bacterium
ACTCGACTAGTCGTCGGCAGCGTCAGATGTGTATAAGGACAGCTCCACGACCGTGCGCAGACGGGTCACGAGCTCCGGCCGGGCGGCGTCGCGCACCACCTCGTCGATCTCGCGCAGGGTCTTGGGATTGTAGAGCCGGTTGATGCTCGACCACGTGGCAAGGTCGTGGAAATAGGCGTTCGGCACGGCGAGATCCGCTCGCTTCATCGGGCTCCCGAGGCCGAAGAGCGGCATCACCGCGCCGAGGCTCAAGTTGCGGTCGAAATCGGTGCCGCCGATGCGGATGCCGTCATTGGCCAGGATGTCGTCGGCCCGCTCGTCGCGCCGGTGCCGCTCGGGCGAGAGCCGGACGATGGAGAAGTCCGAGGTGCCGCCGCCGATATCGGCGATCAGCGCGATTTCCTCACTCGTCACCATGCGCTCGTAATCGAGCGCGGCGGCGATCGGCTCGTACTGGAAGCGAACGTGGCGGAAACCGATGCTTTCGGCGATCTGCCGCAGCGTGTCTTCCGCCTTGCGGTCGCCCGCCGGATCGTTGTCGACGAAATGCACCGGGCGGCCATGCACCACGGTATCGAGTTCGACGCCGGCCTCCGCTTCACCGCGGGCCTTCACCAGGGTGAGGTAGCGGGCGATGACGTCGCGGAAGCGGATGCGCTCGCGGCCGACCGGCGTCGTCTCCTCGATCAAGGCTGAGCCGAGCACCGATTTGAGTGCGCGCATCAGCCGGCCCGGCGTACCCTCGACATAGGCCTCAATCGCCGCCCGCCCGATCTGCGGGTCGCGGCCGGGCGCGAAGAAGATCGCGCTCGGAAGGGTAACGTGCGTGTCCTCCAGCGGCACCAGGACCGGGCGGTCTCCCGCGCCGATCCCGAGGGTGGTGTTGGACGTGCCGAAATCGAGGCCGCAGGCCGCCATGGGACCGGATCGCTTGGATTCTCGAGGGGAGGGCGGCCCCGTTACGGTCCCCCGCCGCCGAGCGCAATCCCCGATCGGTCACACCCGGGTTCGACCCTCACACCGCGCCGAGATAGCGGCGGCGCAGATGCGCCAGGAAATCCTCCGCACCGAGGGGTTTGCCGGTCGCCGCGAGCAGCAATTCGTCGGTTTCCATCAGGCTCGCTCGGGCATGGACGTTCTCCCGCAGCCAGCCGCGCAGTTGCGCAAAGTCGCCCTCGGCCAGAGCCGGGCGGATGCCGGGATGCGCGGCGCAAGCCGCCCTGAAGAGCTGCGCCGCCGCGAGCGCGCCGAGGGTGTAGGTCGGAAAATAGCCGAAGCTGCCGCCGGGCCAGTGGATGTCCTGGAGGCAACCGTTCCGATCGTCCGGCACGGTCAGTCCCAGCAATTCCTTCATGCCGTCATTGAAGGCGCCCGGCAGGTCGGTCACCGCGAGGTCGCCCGCGATCATCGCCGTCTCGAGGCGATAACGCAGCAGGATATGGGCCGGGTATGTCACCTCGTCGGCATCCACCCGGATGAAGCCCGGCTCGACGCGAGTATAGAGGCGGTGCAGGTTGTCCGGCTCCCAGGCCGGGCCGTTGCCGCCGAACGCTGCGCGCAGGGTCGGAGCGAGGTAGGCGCAGAATTCGGCCGAGCGGCAGGCCTGCATCTCGACCAGCAGCGACTGGCTCTCGTGCAGGCTCATGCCGCGGGCCTGGCCCACCGGCTGATGCCGCCACGCGGCCGGACGGCCCTGCTCGTAGATCGCGTGGCCGGTCTCGTGCAGCACGCCCATCAGCGCTCCGGTGGCGCTGGCCTCGTCGTAGCGGGTGGTGATGCGGACATCGTCGGTGGCGCCGCCGCAGAAGGGAGGCAGGCAGACATCAAGGCGCCCGCGGGAAAAATCCACCCCGACGGCCCGCATCAGCTGCAGGCCGATCTCCCGCTGGACCGCCACCGGAAACGGGCCGGGCAGGGGAAGGGCTGGGGCCTGCGCCGCCTGCCGCTCGCGCACCGCGACGACGAGATCCGGCAGGACGGCCCGCAACTGCGCAAAGATCGGATCGATGCGCGCGCGCCGCATGCCGGGATCGTAGCCGTCCAGCAGCGCATCGTAGGGATCGAGCCCGAGCGCCGCGCCCTTGGCCTCGCCGACGAGACGGCGCAGCCGCAGCACCTCCTCGAGATGCGGGCGCAGCCGGGCGAAGTCCGACGCGCGCCGCGCCTCGCGCCAGATCATCTCGCAACGCGTCGTCGCCTTCGATGCGGCGGCGACGAGATCGCCCGGCACCGCCGCCGCATGGGCATAGGCCCGACGCATCTCGCGCAGGTTCGCCCGTTCCCACTCGCCAAGACCCGGCTCGGACTCCGCCGCATCGAAGCGCTCGGCATTGCGCGGGTCCGTGAGGATCTCGTGGGCAAGCACGCTCAGCACGGCCAATTGCTCGCCGCGGGTGTCGGAGGCGCCATCCGGCATCTGGGTCTGCGTATCCCAGCCGAGGATACCGCTCGCATCCTCCAGAGCGCCGAGGCGGGCGAAGGTGGCGGTGAGCGTCGCGTAAGCCTGCATGTTCGGTCGAGATCCCTCGGTATCGCCTATGACGGTCAGTCGCCGCCGCGGCGCTCCTGCCGCAGCCGCTCCCAGTAGGCGAGCCGTTCCCGGTAGCGGGTCTCCATGCCCCGGTCCGTCGGCTCGTAGAAGTGCTGGCGCCCGAGCGCCTCCGGCCAGTAATCCTGGCCGGAGAAGGCATCGGGCTCGTCGTGGTCGTAGCGGTAGCCTTCGCCGTAGCCGATGCGCTTCATCAGCCCCGTCGGCGCGTTGAGGATGGTGCGCGGCGGCGCAAGCGAGCCGGCGGCCTTCGCAACCCGCGTCGCCGCCTTGTAGGCGGTGTAGACTGCGTTCGATTTCGGCGCGCAGGCGAGATAGACGGTGACCTGCGCCAGCGCGAGTTCGCCTTCCGGCGAGCCGAGAAAATCGAAGGCATCCTTGGCCGCGTTCGCCACGACGAGAGCCTGCGGGTCGGCAAGCCCAATATCCTCCACCGCCATCCGCACGAGCCGCCGGGCGATGAAGAGCCGATCCTCGCCCGCATCGAGCATCCGGCACAGATAGTACAGGGCCGCATCGGGGTCCGAGCCGCGCACCGTCTTATGCAGGGCGGAAATGAGGTTGTAGTGCCCCTCCTGCGCCTTGTCGTAGATCGGCGCCCGCCGTTGGACGAGGGTCTGCAGCGTCTCCGCATCGAGGGTCTCGCCGGGGCGGGCGGAGCGCCACACCTCCTCCGCCAGGGTCAGTGCGGCCCGTCCGTCTCCGTCGGACATGCGGATCAGCGCCGCTCGCGCCTCCTCATCGAGCGGGAGGGGCTGGCCGTCCATCTCTTCGGCGCGCGCCAGCAGCCGGGCGAGCGCTGCCGCGTCGAGCGCGCGGAACAGCAGAACCCGGGCGCGCGAGAGCAAGGCCGCGTTCAGTTCGAAGGAGGGATTCTCCGTCGTCGCGCCGACGAGGGTGACGGTGCCGTCCTCCATCACCGGCAGGAAGGCGTCGAGCTGCGCCCGGTTGAAGCGGTGGATCTCATCGACGAACAGCAGCGTGCCCTGGCCCGTCGCGCGCCGCTTGCGCGCCGCCTCGAACACCTTCCGCAAGTCGGCGATGCCGGAGAAGATCGCCGAAATCTGCTCGAAATGCAGGGC
>JAGTAM010000514.1 GCA_023422485.1 Pseudomonadota bacterium
GGCATGACGGCTTCGGCGCGGGGCACCGTAGCGGAACCCGGTCGCAATGTTCGCCAGAAAGCCGGTCTCAACCGGGTGATCCTGAATGCGGGCTGGCACCAGTTCGCAGCGATACTCACCGACAAGATGGAGGAGCGTGGCGGTCAGGTCGTGACCGTCCCGGCTCGGTTCACCAGCCAAACCTGCGCCGTGTGCGGTGTTGTTGACGCCCGAAGCCGCGAAAGCCAAGCGCGCTTCCGATGCGTCTCGTGTGGCCATGCTGACCACGCCGACATCAACGCTGCGATCAATATTAGACGGCGGTGGAACACACCGTTGCTGGACGTGGAGGGTTTGCATCAGCAGCCCTATGAAGCGTCAACTGGACGAGACCTCGCAGTCTCCGAAAATCCCCGTCCTTCAGCGCGGGGAAGATGTTAACACAGGCATCCCTTACGATCCGGGCGCATAAGACGCGAACGCCCCTGCCGTTCCCCCCCGGACGCTGATCTGCTCGACGCATGTCCGATACGGACGCTCCACCTCGGCGTCGGAGCGCAATTTTTTCGTCGCCTTCTGAAACCTTGCGCCCCCCGACTTCCGTAGAGGCGCGCGACGCCCTCGTGCGGCGTGCATTCTCAGGAAGTCAGCATGTCCAAGACCCTTCTCCGCCTCGCCCTCGCCCTCGGTCTCGCAACCAGTGCCGCGGTCCCGGCCGTCGCCAAGAACCCGATGGTCGGCGGCGCGCCGATGTATGCGAGCAAGACCATCGTCGAGAACGCGGTCAACTCGAAGGACCACACCACGCTGGTGGCCGCCGTGAAGGCCGCGGGTCTCGTCGAGACGCTCTCCGGCCCCGGTCCCTTCACGGTGTTCGCGCCCACCAACGCGGCCTTCGGCAAGCTGCCGCCGGGCACCGTCGAGACCCTGGTGCAGCCGCAGAACAAGGCGCAGCTCACCGGCATCCTCACCTACCACGTGGTTCCCGGCACTCTGACCGCCAAGGATCTGGCGGCGATGGTCAAGGCCGGCGGCGGCCGCGCCATCCTGAAGACGGTCAACGGTGCCCCGCTCTCGGTCGAGGCCGAGGGCAAGAAGGTCTTCGTGACCGACGCCAAGGGCAACACGGCAACGGTCACGGTCGCCAACGTGATGCAGTCGAACGGCGTGATCCACGTCGTGAACGGCGTGCTGCTGCCCTGAGCACGGACCGTGGCGGGCGAGCAGCCCGCCACAACCGACGCGGTCCTCCGACAGAGGAGCGTCGTCACGGATTTCGAGGCCGGACAGGAGGAGCGGGACGGTGCGGCAGGGGAAAGACGAGTTGCGGATGCTGTCGGGCCGCAGGGTCGTCGTCGTGGGGGCGGGGCCTGGCGGGCTTGCGGCTGCGCTCCTGCTGGCGAGGGCGGGCATCCACGTCACGCTGCTCGAGAAGGAGGCCCAGGTCGGCGGCCGGACGAAGACCGTCGAGGTGGCGGGCGGCTACCGCTTCGACATCGGCCCGACCTTCTTCCTCTATCCCCAGATCCTCGCCGACATCTTCGAGAGCTGCGGCGAGCGGCTGGAGGATCACGTCCGACTGGAGCGGCTCGACCCGCAGTACCACCTCGCCTTCGAGGGGCAGGGCGGGATCTCGGCGGAGGTTCGAGCCACCGCCGACCTAGATCGCTTGGAAGCGGAAATCGCCCGGATCTCCCCCGAGGACGCCAGGAACGTGCGTCGCTTCCTCGCCGAGAACCGCACCAAGCTGGAATTCTTCAAGCCGGTACTGCAGCAGGCATTCCACCGACTCCGCAGCATGGCGACCCCGGCGATGCTCGCCGCCCTGCCGTATCTCCATCCGGGACGCAGCGTCGATAAGGATCTGAAACGGTACTTTAAGGACCCCCGGGTCCGCCTCGCATTCTCGTTCCAGACCAAGTACCTCGGCATGTCGCCGTTCAGGTGCCCCAGCCTGTTCACGATCCTCTCGTTCCTCGAGTACGAGCATGGGGTCTACCACCCCATCGGGGGCTGCGGCGCCGTTTCCGAGGCGATGGCGGGCCTCGCCCGCCGCATGGGCGTCGACATCCGACTGAGCACCAGCGTCGAGCGCGTGCTGTTCGAGGGCAAGCGCGCCTGCGGGGTGGTGGCCGGGGGCGAGACGCTGCGTGCCGATGCGGTGATGATCAACGGCGACTTCGCCAAGGTGGTGCCGGAACTCGTTCCGGAAGCGAGGCGCCCGCGCTGGCGCGACGCCAAGGTGGCCAAGGCCCGCCTCTCCTGCTCGACCTTCATGCTCTATCTCGGCATCGAGGGCACCGTACCGGCGAGCCTGGGCCATCACACCATCCTGCTGTCCGAGGAGTACGAGAAGAACATCCGCGAGGTCTCGGACGGCATCCTGCCGACGCGCCCGTCCGTCTACGTGCAGCACGCCGGCTACACCGACGGCGGCATGGCGCCCCCAGGACACACCGCTCTCTACGTACTGGTCCCGGTTCCGAACCTTAAGGCCGGCATCGACTGGGCCGAGGCTGGACCTCGTTTCCGGACCCTGGTGCTGGAGCGGCTGAAGCTCTTGGGGATCGAGAACCTCGAAGCGCGCATCCGCTACGAGCGTGTCGTGGACCCGACCGGGTGGCGCGACGACTTCGCGGTTTACGAAGGCGCTACCTTCAACCTCGCCCACGACCTCGGGCAGATGCTGTGGTTCCGTCCGCACAACAAGTTCGGCGAGGGACTCTACCTCGTGGGCGGAGGAACGCATCCCGGCTCCGGCTTGCCGGTGATCTACGAAGGCGCCCGCATCTCGTCGCGGCTCCTGATCGAGGATCTTCTCGGTGCCCCCGTCCCGGCAGGCGCAGGCATGCCAGGGACCGCGCCGCTGGCGACCGGAGATGTGTATTGACCATGCGCTCGACACTGCTCGCGCTCTTGCTCGCCCTTGCCCCATGCGCTCCCGCATGGGCGGCGGGCGTTCGTGTCGAGGTCGACGGGATCGAGCCCGGCGGCGGGGACGTCTACGTCACGCTTTGCCAGGGCGGCCTCACCGAGGCCTCGTGCGCCCGCGGCAGGAAGCTTGGCGGCACCGCGCCGGGCCTGTCCGTCATCTTCGACGACGTCGCGCCGGGAACCTACGCGGTCGCCGCCTTCCAGGACGAAAACGGCAACGGCGTGGTCGACCGCACTGGCCTGGGCCTGCCCGTTGAGCCGTACGGTCTCACCGAAGGCGCCGGACGTCGTGCACGCCCGAGCTTCGCCGAAGCCGCCTTCTTCCTGGTGGAGCCCGGGGCCGCGGTACGGGTTCGGCTCATCCGCGCCTTGCAGCGGCGTTGACCGAATGGACGCGCTCCTGACGGCGAAGGGCCTGACCCTGGCCTATGGCGGACGCCGCGTCCTCGACGGCGTCGACCTGACGCTGGCGCGTGGCGAGACCCTTGCCCTGCTCGGACCGAACGGGGCCGGCAAGACGTCGCTGATGCGGCTCGCCGCCGGCCGCATCCCTCCGGATACCGGCACAGTGCACGTCGAGGGGCGGGTTCCCCATGCCGACCGCACGGCGCGCGCGGCCATCGGCTGGGTGCCGCAGGAGATCGCGCTCTACCCGCGCCTGACTGTGGCCGAGAACCTCGGTGTCTTCGCAAGCCTCGCCGGCGTGCCGCGCCGCTCTCGCGCGGAAGCCGTCGCCCGGGCGCTTTCGCTCACGGAGATCGAACCCGTCGCGAAGAGGCTCGTCGGGCAGCTCTCCGGCGGCTACCAGCGCCGGGTCAACATCGCGGCGAGCCTGATGAACAGGCCCCGGCTTGTGCTCCTCGACGAGCCAACCCAGGGGGTCGACCTTTCCGCACGGGCAGCGATCCACGCGGTGCTCCAGCGCCTACGCGCGGAGGGGACCGCCATCCTGATCGCCACCCATGACTTCGGCGAGGCGGAACGGCTGGCCGACCGCGTCGCCTTCATGGCCCAGGGTAGCATCGTGCAGGAGGGTGTCCTGACAAATCTCCTGGCAAGGTTGCGGACCGACGCACCGGAGCGCGAGGTGATCCTTTCGGGGGCTGCCGACGGCCCGGCCGAGGTCGTGCTCCGGCGGCTCGGTTTCGCCCCGCACGAGGCCGGCCTCGTCTGGCGTGCCGCCGAGCGCGGGAGCGGGCTCGACGGCGCGGCGCTGCTCGGAACGCTGCGGGCGCAGGGCGTCCCGGCTTCCGAGGTTCGGGTGCGCGCGCCCGGCCTTGAGTCGCTCTACCTCGACGCGTTGCAGCCCAGGCGAGTGTCCGAGATCCCTGTTCCCCGCGCCATTGGAACCGTACGATGATCGGCGCCTCCTTCCGGGTCATGCTGCTGAGCCTGTTGCGCGATCGCGCCGCGCTGGTCATGGCTTTCGTGCTGCCCACGCTGATCTTCACGATCTTCGCCGCCATCTTCTCGGGGGCCGTCGGTGACGGCATCCGCATCCACCTGGGGCTGGCGGACCTTGCCGGAACGCCGGCGACCGCGCGCCTCGTGACCGCGCTTGAGGCCGACACGTCGTTGCGTGTCACGACTCTCGACAGCGACATCGATGCGGTGAGGGCGGCGGTTCGCACGGGCGAGATCGACGTCGCCTTGGTGCTGCGCGGCGACCTGGCGGGCGTCACGTCAGGCACGACGCCCCAAGCTGCCCGTCCGGTGATGTTGATCGAGAACCCGGCCAAGGCCCTCGCGACGCCCATCGCGCTCGGCCAGCTCCAGCGCGTTCTGAACGAGGCGTTGCCGGACATCGTGCTCTCCAGGGTCGTGGCCGACGTGGAGCGCACCGGAAAGATCGGTCCCGACGAGCGCGCCTTCCTCGACCAAGCCTTCGCCGAACAGCGTCAGAAAAAGGAACCCTTCAGCTTCTCCGACCTGGTCGAACGAAGCGGGACGGCCGCGGGCGCGGGCAATGCCCGGGTGAGTTACTATGCCGGGGCCATCGCGGCGGTCTTCCTGCTCTTCGCGGCCATGCAAGGTGCCCTGTCCCTTGCGGACGAGCGGGAGTCTGGGCTCGCGGAACGGCTCAAGGCGGGACCGTGCGGGCTCCCCGTCGTCGTCGCAGGCAAGTTCCTCTTCCTGACGCTGCAGGGCGTGGTACAGGCCGGGTTGATCTTCGCCGCGGCCGGATTGCTCTACGGCGTCGAGATCGGCCCGCATTGGCTAGCGTTCCTCGTCACGTGCCTCCTCGTCTCGGCGATGGCGGCGGGGCTGGCGCTTGCAGCCTGTGCGGCGGCGGCCACCCGGCAACAGGCGCACCTCGCCGCGACCTTCGGGGTCCTCCTGCTTTCGGCGGTCGGTGGCAGCATGGTGCCGCGTTTCTTGATGCCGCCTTGGCTGCAGCAGGCCGGCTGGCTTACGCCCAATGCCTGGGCCATCGAGGCCTACCAAGTCGCGCTCGGCGAGGGGGCCGCCGCGGCGTCGACCGCGTGGGGCGTGCTCGCGGTCCTGACGCTCGCCGGTCTCGCCATCGCGCTCGTCGCCCGGCGTACGGCATGAGTTCCCTGGACCGACGCGTCACCTGGCCTGAAGGCAGGGTCGATCTCCCTCTACAGCCCATTCAAATCCAGCCCGGCTTATTGTCGCCCGGGCGTCCAACCGGAGCGTAGCGCCATGCAGTCAGGTTCCTCGGTCGCCGTCATCGGCAGCGGTTTGGGCGGTCTGGCCGCCGCCTGCGTCTCGGCCGCGCGCGGTCACCACGTTACCGTCTACGACAAGAACGACTGGATGGGCGGCAAGGCCGCGGTGCTGCACGAGGGCGGCTTTCGCTTCGATATGGGGCCCACCATCCTCACCGTACCCCGCGTGCTGGAGCGCATCTTCGCCGAGGCCGGCAAGAGCGTCCATGACTACATGGATCTGCGCCGTCTCGACCCGCAATGGCGCTGCTTCTTCAATGACGGCTCACGCATCGACCTGATCGAGGATGTCGACGCCATGGCCGCCTCCATGGACCGCTTCGCGCCGGGCCAAGGGGTGGGCGACGGCTACAGGAAGTTCATCGCCGTCTCCGAGCACCTGCACGGCGTGTCCGAGCGGTTCTTCTTCTGGAAGGCGGTGCAGGACCTGTTCGACACGATCGACATCCGCGCCAACATGAACCCCGGCACCCTGCGCGACGTGCTCAGCCTGCGCATGCACGCCACCGTCGCGAGCACCATCCGCGGCAAGGTGAAGGATGCCCGCCTCGCGCAGATGCTCGATCACTTCGTGCAATATGTCGGCTCCTCGCCCTACGGCGCGCCGGCCGTGCTCTGCGCCATCGCCCATATGCAGACGGCGGAAGGCGTGTGGTATCCGATGGGCGGCACCCGCGCGGTGGCCGAGGGGCTGATGCGGCTCGCCACCGAACTCGGCGCTACGATGAACCCCGCCGACGAGGTGCTCGGCCTCGATATCGCCAACGGCCAGCTCCACGGCCTGCGCACCCGCGACGGCACAACCGCCTACGACGCGGTGATCTCCAACATGGATTCGGTGCGCACCTACCGCGAACTCGTCGGCGGCGAGGTCGGCAAGGCCTACGAGAAGAAGAGCTTCGAGCCGGCCTGCTCCGGCGTGGTGCTCTATCTCGGCCTCAAACAACGCTACGAGCACCTCGCCCACCACGACTTCGTCTTCTCCCGCGATCCGGAGGAGGAGTTCGACTTCATCTACCGCAAGGGCGAGCCGGCCCCCGATCCGACCGCCTACCTCGCGGCTCCCTCCTCCACCGATCCGAGCGTGGCGCCGGAAGGCGGCGAGGCGCTCTACGTGCTCGTCCACACGCCGTATCTGCGCCCGCACCACGACTGGTCGAAGATGTTCCCGGCCTATCGTCGGACGATCCTGGAGAAGCTCAAGCGGACGGGGGGCATGCCCGACATCGAGGAACGCATCGTCGTCGAGCGCCACCTCACCCCGCAGGACATCCACGATCGCTACAAAGTGCTGAACGGCGCGATCTACGGGCTGGCCTCGCACGGGCGGATGATGGGTGCGTTCAAGCCCGGCAACCGCTCGCGGGAGGTGCGCGGCCTCTACCTCGCCGGCGGCGCCGCCCATCCGGGACCCGGCATGCCGATGGTGATGATGTCCGGCTGGATCGCCGCCGACGCCCTCGATCAGGATTTTCGCAGCCGCGCCGAGCCGGATCTGCGCAAGAGCGCCTGAGCATCCCCGCCATGCCGCGGTCGACCCCGCCGCCCGAGCGCTCAAAACGGCTCTGGCGGTTCATGGCTGCCTATTTCGACCGCTTCGTGCGGCGCCACCTGAACGCCCTGCGGCTCGCCCGCTGGGGCGTTCCGGCCGACGACACCGGCGCGGGTCCGCTGGTGATCTATTCGAACCATCCGGCATGGTGGGACGCGGCGATCCTGATCGTGGCCGCCGACCGCCTGTTTCCGGAGCGCGAGAGCTTCGCGCCGTTCGACGCGGCGATGCTCGAGAAGTACGGCATCTTCCGCAAGATGGGCGCCTTCCCGGTCGACCTCGACAGCGCCCGGGGCGCGGCGCAATTCCTCTCGGCCTCCCGTGCGATCCTCGGCCGGCCGCGTCGCGCGATCTGGATCACCGCGCAGGGCCGCTTCGCCGACGTGCGGGCGCGTCCCCTCGGCCTGAAGCCCGGCGTCGCCCGGCTTGCCGAGATCGCACCGGAGGCGACATTCCTGCCGCTTGCCGTCGAATACGCCTTCTGGGACGAGCGGGGCGCGGAGGCCTTCCTCGCCTTCGGCGCTCCGCTGAGCGCTGCCGAGCTGCTGGCCCTGCCCCGTCCGGAGCGCCTCGCCCGGCTGGAGGTGGCGTTGACCGCGGCTCTCGACCGGCTCTCGGACGATGTGATGACCCGCGACCCTGCCCGGTTCGCGACGCTGCTGGCGGGCCGGCGCGGGGTCGGCGGCGTCTATGACGGCTGGCGGCGGCTCGCGGCCGCGCTGACCGGCCGCCGCTTCGAGCCGGGACACCGGAACGGCGATGGTGCGGAGACGCGGATCCGATGATGTGGGTTCTCCTCGTCCTGGCGCTCATCGCCCTCGCGCTGGCGCTGCTTCCGGCGGCGCTGGCGGCGGTCAACCTCGCGATCCTTCGCACGCCCGAGCCGACGCCGACCGACGCTCTCGTCTCGATCCTGATCCCGGCCCGGAACGAGGCGGCGGTGATCGAGGGCACGGTGCGGGCCGCACTCGCGAGCCGCGGCGTCCCGGTCGAGGTTCTGGTCGGCGACGACCACGCGACCGACGACACCGCGGGAATCGGCGCGCGCCTCGCGGCGAGCGATCCGCGCCTGCGGCTGATCTCCGTGCCTGCCCTGCCCGAGGGCTGGACCGGCAAGAACCACGCCTGCGCCGCCCTCGCCGCAGCGGCGCGGGGCGAGCGCCTGCTGTTTCTCGATGCCGACGTGACCCTGGCGCCGGACGGCGCGGCGGCGCTCGCCGCGCACGCGGACAACAGCGGGGCCGATCTCGTCAGCGGCGTGCCGCGGCAGGTGATGGAGACCCTGGGCGAGCGCCTCACCGTGCCGATGATCGACTTCCTGATGCTCGGCTACCTGCCGATCGCCATGATGCGGGCCTCGCCCCGGACCTCGCTCGGCGCCGCCTGCGGTCAGATGATCCTGATCGCGCGCGAGGCCTACGCCGCCACCGGCGGCCACGGCGCGATCCGCACCTCGCTCCACGACGGCGTGCGCCTGCCGCGGCTCCTGCGCGCGCGTGGCTTTCGCACCGATCTCGTCGCCGGCCACGCGCTCGCCGCCTGCCGGATGTACCGCGATTTCGCGCAGTCCTGGGCCGGCTTCTCGAAGAACGCGCATGAGGGCATGGCGACGCCCGCCGCCCTCCCCGTCTGGACCCTGCTGCTGTTCGGCGGCCACATCCTGCCCTGGCTCGTCCTCGCCGCCGCCCTGGCGCTCGGCGCCGGCACGGCCGCGGCGATTGCGGGCGCCGCCGCCCTCGTCTCGCTTGCCACCCGCGCGGCGATCACCCTGCGGGTCGCCGAGCCTCCGGTGACGATCCCCCTCCACCCGCTCACGGTGGGCACGGCGCTCGCGATCCAGTGGAACGTGCTGCTGCGCCCGACCCGCGCCGGGCGGGCGGTGTGGAAGGGCCGCAGCTACGCGGTCGGCGGATCCGTCGGCGCAGCGGTGAAGCCGCAGCGGGAGCCGGGTTGATCCCTTTCAACGCGGGGTAATCCATGCGGCAAATCGTGTGAGGCCGCCCATCCAGCCTTTGCAGTTCCCGGACAACGCCTGTAGCCTTGGTGCCACGATGGCCCGGCGCCTTGCCGGGCCGCATCGCCAGGAAGTTCGGTCGCGTCGATGAGGGATGAGAGCGCCGCCGCCGTGTCGGCCCGCCCCACCGCCGACCCGCAGACATCGCGGGAGGGATCCCGCACGGTCACAGGTGGACGCCCGATCGAGAGCTATCCCTCGCGCTATGAAACGAGCCGGCATGGCCGCCGCGACGCCTACGCCGCGCTCGATCTCGGCACCAACAATTGCCGCCTGCTGATCGCCGAGCCGACCCCCAACGGCTTCCGCGTGATCGATGCCTTCTCCCGCATCGTCCGCCTCGGCGAGGGCCTCGGCAATTCGAACCGCCTCACCGAGGCGGCGATCGAGCGCACGGTGGAGGCTCTGCGCATCTGCCGCGGCAAGATGAAATCCCGTGCGGTGGCCCGCTCCAAGGTGATCGCCACCGAGGCCTGCCGGCTCGCCGTCAACGGCGCCGAGTTCGTGGACCGCGTGCGCGCCGAGGTCGGGCTCGACCTTGAGATCGTCGACCGGCAGACGGAGGCCTATCTTGCGGTGACGGGCTGCGCCGCGCTCGCCGATCCGCGGGCGGAATCGGTGGTGATCTTCGACATCGGCGGCGGCTCCACCGAGATCGCGTGGCTCGACGGCGCCGCGGCCAACCCCTCGACCGACCCGACCTTGCGCATCCGCGCCTGGGATTCGCTGCCCGTCGGCGTGGTGACGCTGGCCGAGCGCCACGGCGGCACCGAGGTCACGCGCCGCACCTTCGAGGGCATGGTCGAGGAGGTCGGCGACCTGCTCTCCCCCTTCGCGATCCGCGCGGCGGCGGCGGCCACCGCGCCCTATTTCCACCTGCTCGGCACCTCGGGCACCGTCACCACGCTCGCCGCCATGCACCTGCGCCTCGCCCGCTACGAGCGCCGCCGCGTCGATGGCCTCTGGATGAGCGACGGCGAGGTCGGCGACGCGATCGAGGACCTGCTCGACACCCGCCTCGAACAGCGCGCCGACAACCCCTGTATCGGCCGCGACCGGGCCGACCTCGTTCTCGCCGGCTGCGCCATCCTGGAGGCGATCCGCCGGGTCTTCCCCTCGGACCGCCTGCGCATCGCCGACCGGGGCCTGCGCGAGGGCCTCCTGATGAACATGATGCGCGAGGACGGCGTCTGGCGCCGCGGGCACTATCGCTAGAGCGCTTACCGACGAAGTGGATGCCGGTTCGTCGAAAGAAAGCGCGACACACCACGGCTCTCGAGCGCTTACCGACGAAGCGGATGCCGGTTCGGCGCAAGACAATGCGGCATCATCCAAGCTCTCGCGCACTTCACGGGCCGGGCGGACCGGGATAGGGACGGGCCCGTGAAGGAATCGAGATCATGACCGACCGGCGAGGCGGAACGGGCGGCCTGCGCGGCGACCTGAAGCAGCGGGTGAAGACCGGCCGCGGGCGCACCCTCTCCCAGAAGCGCTGGCTGGAGCGCCAGCTCAACGACCCCTACGTCGCCCGCGCCAAGCGCGAGGGCTACCGCTCCCGCGCGGCCTTCAAGCTCATCGAGATCGACGAGCGCTTCAAGCTCGTGAAGCCCGGACAGCGCATCGTCGATCTCGGCGCCGCGCCGGGCGGCTGGTCGCAGGTGGCCGCCAAAATCGTCGGCGAGAGCGGGCGCATCGTCGGCATCGACCTGCTCGACGTCGAGCCGATGGTGGGCGCCACCTTCATCACCCTCGATTTCCTCGACGACAGCGCCCCCGCGCGCCTGACCGAGCTGCTGGGCGGAAAGGCCGACCTCGTCCTGTCCGACATGGCCGCCAACACCACCGGCCACAAGAAGACCGATCACCTGCGCACCATCGGGCTGGCCGAATCCGCCGCCGCCTTCGCCGCCGAGATCCTGGCGCCGGGCGGTGCCTTCCTGGCCAAGGTGTTCCAGGGCGGCACCGAGGGAAGCCTGCTGGCCGACCTGAAGCGCGACTTCGCGACCGTCCGCCACGTCAAGCCGGCGGCGAGCCGGGCCGATTCGAGCGAACTCTACGTGCTCGCCACCGGCTTCCGCGGGCAGCCCGGCGACGGTGAGGCGGACGACGCGGACTGACGCGTCGCGGGCGGGTGCATTCCGTCCGGTTTCCGTGGCACGATGCCAGCGGGGTCGTTTCCGACCAACGCGCGACGTGCAGGTTCCGATGACCGCCAAACCCCTCAACCGCTTCGCCGTCCCCCCGCTGGCGCAGATGACGCGGCGCCTCGTCGAGGTCGCCGCGGCCCGCGCCGAGCCCGACCTCGTCATCACCGGGGCGCGGGTGCTCTCGACCTATTCCGAGCGCATCCTGCCCGACCGCGAGATCTGGATCGCGGGCGGGCGCATCGCCGCGGTGAAGCCGGCGGGCCGCCATTGCGGCAACGCCCCGCGCTACGACGCGCGCGGTGGCCTGATCGCGCCGGGTCTGGTCGATCCGCACCTGCATATCGAAAGCAGCATGGTCACGGCCTGCGCCTACGCCGAGGCCGCGCTCGTCAACGGCACCACCACCATCGTCTGCGACAGCCACGAGATCGGCAACGTCCTCGACGTGAACGGCGTCGAGTGGATGCTGGAGGATGCCCGCGCGGCGCCGCTCAACATCTTCCTCACCGTGCCGAGCACCGTGCCCGCCACCACGCCGGAACTCGAGACCGCGGGCGGCGACCTGACGGCGGAGAAGATCGCCGGGCTGTTCGACGCGTGGCCCGAGGCGATCGGGCTGGGCGAAAAGATGGATTTCGTCGCGGTGGCCGCCGGGGACGAGCGGGCGCACGCCATCCTCCGCGCCGCCCTGGAACGCGGCCGCCCGGTCTCGGGCCACGTCTACGGCCGCGACTTCGTATCGGCCTACGCCGCGAGCGGCGTCACCGACACCCACGAGGCCGTGGATGCCGACATTGCCGACGATCTCTTGGAGGCCGGCCTCTGGATCTTTCTGCGCGGCGGGCCGCCCACGACCCCCTGGCACTCGCTGCCGAAGGCGATCGGCACCGTGACCGAGTACGGCGCCGCCTGGAAACGGGTCTGTGCCTGCACCGACGACCGCGACGCCGACGATCTCCTCGCCTTCGGTCTCGACTGGGTGGTGCGCGAGGCGGTGGCCCGCGGCATCCCGAAACCCGCCGCCTGGTCGATGGGCTCACTGCACCCTGCCACGCGCTACGGCCTCGACGGCGAGGTCGGCGGCCTCGGCGGCGGACGCC
>JAGTAM010000605.1 GCA_023422485.1 Pseudomonadota bacterium
ACCACGGCCGTCGCCGCGCGCGCGCCGCCCGTCTCCGTCACGGCCGCCAGGGGAAAGGCGCGCTTGACGATCTGGCCGAGATTGCCGCTCGCGGCGAGGTGGTGATGCATGCCGCCGTCGGTGATGACGAAGCGGCTGCCGCGGGATTCCTTCACCGCCAACACCCGCGCCACGTAGAGCCCCGCCGGACCGGCGAGGTAGCGGCCGGGCTCCAGCACCACGCGGGCGCCCGACAGCCCAGGGTCGGCCCGCAGCGTGGCGATCAGGTCGGGCATCCCGGCGCGCAGTGCGCCGAGGTCGAGGGCGGCGTCGCCGGAAAAGTACGGGATGCCGAGGCCGCCGCCGAGGTCGATCGTCTCCAACGGGCGGCCGGTCCTCCCCGCGATCCGCGCGGCGAGGCCGAGGCCGTAGGCCCACTGGCCGAGCAAGGTCTCGGCCTTCAGCCCCTGTGTGCCCGCGAAGAGGTGCAGCCCGATGAGGCGAAGCGAGGTCTGCGCCTCCACCGCGTCGATGGCGGCGTCGATCTCCTCCTCGTCGAAGCCGAAGGGGGAGGGCTTGCCGCCCATCCGCATCGCCCCGCCCTGGGCGGTGGCACCGGGATTGATCCGCAGGGCCACCCGCACCGTCGCCCCGTGGCGCTCGGCGGCGGCAGCCACGCGAAACATCTCCTCGCGGTTTTCGAGGTGAATCTCGCCGATGCCGCCGGCGACCACCCGGTCGAGGTCGGCCGCGCCCTTGCCCGGCCCCGCGAACAGGATCTTTTCGGGCGGGACGCCGGCCTCGAGGGCTGCCGCGAACTCGGCACCGGAGGCGATCTCGGCGCCCGCCCCCTCCTCGTGGAAGACGCGGATGACGGCCGGGTTCGGGTTCGCCTTCACGGAGTAGTCGATCTCCGCGAAGCCGGCCAAAGCCGTCCGCAGCGCCCGGTAGGTCCGGCGCATCGTCCCGGCGTCGTAGACGAAGAGCGGCGTGCCGAAATCTCTTGCGAGATCGGTGAGCGGCAGGCCGCCGACCTGGAGAACGCCGCCCCCATCGCGCGAAAAATTCTCGGCGATCAGGGCAGCGGCAAGATCGGGAGCGTCGGTCATCGGCGCTCGATTTCCGCCGCCGCGCGCTCGGCGGTCAGGCGCTTGTAATCGACCTTGCCGTTGGGCGTGGTCGGGAGTGCGGCCACCGCCTCGATGGTGCGGGGCACGAGGTGGGGTGCCAGCGCGGTGCGCAAGCGCTGCAGTACGTCGGCCGTGCCCGGCGCGCCCTCGGCGGGGACGGTGACCGCGTGGATGCGCTGGCCGAGGCTCGGATCGGGCAGGCCGATCACGGCGGCCGCGCGGAAGGCGCCGGTCTCCATCAGCGCCGCCTCGACCTCGGTCGGGCTGACGCGGAACCCTTGCGTCTTGATCATCGTGTCCTCGCGGCCGATGAAGCGGAAGTAGCCGTCCTCATCCTCCACCACGAGGTCGCCGGAGCGGCAGACGAACCCCGGTTCGCGTCCGGGCGGCGGGAAGGGGTCGGGGACGAGCACGCGGGCGGTGTCCTCCGGCCGCTTCCAGTAGCCCATCGAGACGGTGGGGCCGCGGTGGTGCAGGATGCCGGGCTCGCCCGGCCGCGCCCGCCGCCCCTCGGGGGTGAGCGCGAAGATCTCGGTCTCGGGAATGGCACGGCCGATCGAGTCCGGCCGTCGGTCGATCTCTTGCGGCGGCAGGTAGGTCGAGCGGAAGGCTTCCGTGAGGCCGTACATCAGCACGATCGCCGTATGGGGCAGCCGGGCGCGCAGGCGCGCGATGGTCGGCAGGGCAAGGCTGCCGCCGGAATTGGTGATCGCGCGCAGCGCCGAGAGGTCGGCCTTGGCCAGATGCGGCGCGGCGCGCGTCAGCAGCGTCCACAGCGTCGGCACGCCCGCGAGCAGGGTGATGCGGTGGGCCTCCAGCGCCCGCACCACGTCGTCGCCGAGCCGCGGCGTCAGGAGCACGATCCGCGCGCCCTGCTCCACGCTGGTGAGAAGCTGGTTGAGACCGTAATCGAACGAGAACGGCAGCACCGAGAGGATGCGATCGGCGCGATTGATCCCGAGATAGGTCCGCACGATGCGGGTGCCGGCGATCAGGTTGGCGTGGGACAGCATCACGCCCTTGGGCAGGCCGGTCGAGCCCGAGGTGTAGAGGATCGCCGCTAGCCCGTCCGGCGCCGGCTCGCCGGGACGGAGGGGGGCACCGTCCTCCCCCGCCTCCTCGGTCAGGACGCGCAGGTCCGGATGGTCGTCGAGCGCGCCCTCGAGCCCGGCGGCGTGAACGGGGTCGCTCAGCAGCACCCGTGCGCCGCTATCGGCGGCGATGTGGTGGACCTGGCGCGGGCGCAGGGAGGGATGGATCGGCACGAACACGCCGCCGGCCGCGCTGACCGCGAAGATCGCGACGCATTCGCGGATCGATTTCGGCAGGAGGATCGCGACGCGGTCGCCCGGCGCGAGGCCGAGGGCGCGCAGACGTTGCGCCAGCGCGGCGACGCGAGCCCGGAAGCCGCCATAGGTGAGGGTCTCGGCCCCCTCGACGATGGCGGGAGCATCGTCCGCGCCGGCTCCTTCGAGCAGGTGGTGCAGCAGCGTCGGGGCCATGGGACGGATCAGGCGGGGATCAGACGTCGGAACGCCGGTCGTCGATGAAATGGGCCAGCGTGTCGACGCTGGCGAAATTGGCGAGGTCGAAGCTGTCCTCGTCGATCTCGACGCCGAAGCGGTCGCCCAGATGCATCATCAGGTCGAGGATGCCGATCGAGTCGAGCGCGTCGCTGGTCACGAGGGACGTCTCCCCGGTGACGGCGCCGGAGGGAAGGCCCGGGTTGCGGGCCGCGATGAAAGCGAAGATCGCCTCCCGCACGTCGGCCATCGACTGAACCACGGCTTCTCGACCCCTCGAACCGTCCCGCGCTGGTCTCAGTTTGCGGGCTTAAGCCCATCGCACGGGCAAGTCCATGGCGGCTCCATGGTTCATGGACGATCCCCAGGCATCCACGCCTTCGCCCGGTCCGTTTAACCCGTGATTCACGCTGGAACCCGAGGCTTCCCGAACGTCCTCTCTCCCGGAGTCCTCGGCCCGTGTTCGGTTCTGCCCAGAACGGCGTGCTTCTCGCCGCCCGTCTCCTCATGGCGTCGGCGCTGCTGCCGACCGGCATCGCGCGGGCGCTCAACGTCTCCGGCTTCGCGGTGACACTGGCCGGGGCCGGCTGCCCCGCGCCGAACGCGGTCGCAACCGCAGCGGTGATCGTGCAGGTGTTCGGGCCGCTCGCCGTGATCCTCGGGGTGATGCCGCGGATCACCGGGCTCGCCATGGCCGGTTTCGTGGCCGGCATGGCGGCCCTGCTGCACCCGTTCTGGCTCCATACCGGGGCCGCCGCGGTGACCGAGCGCAGCTTCCTGCTGGCCGATCTCGGGCTGGCGGGCGCCTTCCTGATGTACGCGATGACCGGCCCCGGCGCCTGGGGCTGGCAGGGCTTTGTCCGCACGGGCGGCGCGCCGGCAAGCGTCAAAGCGGCGCCGAAAGCCCCGGCACGGCCGAGATCCGGCAGCGTCAAGCGGACGGGCGGCCGGGCTCCGGCGCGGGCGGCGGCGTAAGCGGCGCCAGGCTCGCGCTCATTGTTGTCGCATCGTCCTTTTCCGGAGGCCGGAAGCCACCTTCGGGACGATGCTCTAAGGCGAACCGTCGGCGGGTCTCGGCACGGCCTCCGCGACCCGTCGCTGGCCCGAGACCTCGGCGCCCGCATCCGGGGCCAGCCGACGGAACACGAAGAACGAGCCCGCGGAGATCACGGCCACCCCGAGGAAGGCGAGGGGGAAATCCCCCGCCTCGATTCCCGAATGGCCGTGCCAGGAGGCGGCGCCCTCCAGAGCCAGGGCGCCGATGGAGACGCCGAGGCTGAGCGAGAGCTGCTGCGCCACGCTGGCCAGACTCGTCGCCGCGCTCATCTCGCGCGATTCGAGATCGGCATAGGCGATGGCGTTGACGCAGGTGAATTGCAGCGAGCGCACGCAACCGCCGAGCAGCAGCACGCTGACGATGATCCAGTGCGGGGTCTGCGCCGTGAACAGCCCGTTGGCGGCCAGAAACGCCGAGGCGAGCAGGGCGTTGATCACCATCACCCGGCGGAACCCGTGGGCGCGCAGGATGCGCGGCCCGACGATCTTGATGAGCAGCGCGCCGGCGGCCGCGGCGAAGGTGATGAGGCCCGAATGCAGCGGGTCGAGTCCGAAGCCGATCTGCAGCATCAGCGGCTGCAGGAAGGGGATCGCCCCCGTCCCGATCCGGAACAGGCTGCCCCCCGTCACCGCCGCGCGGAAGGTCTGGTGCTTCAAGAGATCGAGGCGGATCAGCGGGTGTTCGGTGCGCCGCGCGTGACGCAGGTAGAGCCCGACCAGGACGGCCCCACCGGCCATGCACGCCCAGGACACGCCGTCCGGCAGGAGATGGCGCCCGGTCGAGGCGAAGCCGAGCATCAGGAGCGCGAGGCCGCCGCCCGAGAGCAGGAAGCCCGTCACATCCAGCGGCGGGCGCGTCTCCTCGCGGATATCGCCGAAATACAGGGTTGCGAGCACGATGCCGGCGAGCCCGATCGGGATGTTGATGAAGAAGATCCAGCGCCAATCGGCGTAGGTGGTGATGAAGCCGCCCAGCGGCGGCCCCAGGATCGGGCCGATCAGCGCGGGGATGGTGAGGTAGGCCAGCGCCCCGACCAGTTCGGATTTCGGCACGGAGCGCAGGATCACGAGGCGACCGACCGGCACCATCATCGCCCCGCCGATTCCCTGGACGAAGCGGGCGGCGACGAAGCCGGCCAGCGAGTTCGCGGCGGCGCAGGCGAGCGAGCCGGCCATGAACACGCACAGCGCAGCCCGGAAGACGTTGCGGGCGCCGTAGCGGTCGGCAGCCCAGCCCGAGATGGGGATGAAGATCGCCAGGCTGACGAGGTAGGCGGTCAGCGCCAGCTTGAGGGAGATCGGGTCGACGCCGAGGCTCGCCGCGATCGCCGGCAGCGCCGTGGCGATTACCGTCGAGTCGGTGTTCTCCATGAACAGCGCGGTGGCGACGACAAGGGGGACGATCTGGGCGGGACGCATCGGCAGGAAGAAGCGCGCGACGCGCCGAAGGGTTGCGCCCCTGCATCGCAAGGGCGACGGAGGCGTTGCGGAGAGGCGAGGTTGAAACGTCGCGCCAAAGGGGCGGATGAAACGCCGTGGCGGAACGGTCACAGGCCCTCGGGATACGCGCGTTGCCGCCCGCCGGATCCTTCCGAGACCGCCGCCTAACGGCTAGGCTTCCGCCCGAAAAGCGATGCTGTCCGGCCTCGGCAGGACGCGCATCCCCGAGCGCCCGACGGCGCCGGCCCCACAGCCCGCGAAAGAGCCTGATGCCCCTGCGGTCGAATCATCGTTCCGGCTTGTCCCGCCTCGCCCTGGCCGCATCTCTGCTCGCCGGGCTCGCCGGCTGCGGCGACGTCGTGCTCACCGACGGCGGCTCCCTCTCGCGCCGCGACCAGTTCGTGACCAGCGACGCGGTCGCCTCCGAGTCGAAGCTGTTCATCGACCCGACCCTGCCGCAGACCGTGCGCACCGTGCGGATCGTGCCGACCGTGTTCACCGAAGCCGTCTCCGGCCCCGGCCTGACGCCGGCCGAGCGGCGCGTGATCGCCAACGCCGCCGACCGGGCGCTCTGCTACGACCTGTCGCTGCGCTACGACATCGTGTCCTCGGGGCGCGCCGACCTCACTGTGCGCTCGGCGATCACGCGGGTCGATGTCACCAACGTTCCGGGGGCGAGCGCAACCATCGGCGCCTCGGCGGCGATTTCCATCGCCGCGCAGGTCGGCGTCGGATTCGCCAACACGATCGGCAAAGTGCCGGTGCCGCGGGTGCCGATCGGGCTGGGCAGCCTGACCATCGAGGCCGAAGCGCTCGACACCCGCAACCGCCAGCGCGCGGCGATGATCTGGGCCGGCGCGGCCAATTCCTTCACCAACCAGGCCCGCTTCTCCGCGGCCGGCGACGCCTACGACCTCGCGGGCGAGTTCGGCCAGGATTTCGGCTCCTACCTCGCGACCGGCAAGGACCCGTTCAAGGGCGAGTTGCAGGTGCCGACCTACGACCGCATCCGCATCACCACGCTGGGCGAGGCGCCCCTCGACCCGGATTGCGAGGCCTTCGGCCGGGCGCCCGGTTTCGACGGCATCCTCGGCGACATGATCGGCCTGCCGCCGGAATGGACCGACAAGGGGCCGGGCGTCTCCGCAGCGCGCTGAAGCTCGGCTCGATCGCCCCGGTCAACGCGGATCCCCTCGCCCCGCTCGCGGGGAGAGGGGCTCAGCGAAGCGATGACGGGAGGTGTTCAAGCCGCCTCGAACAACGGCACCTGCCGCATCTCCGGCACCAGCACCAACCCCTTGTCGGTGATGCGGATCTGCGGGATCACCGAGAGCGGGATCAGGTTGAAACCCATATAGGGAATGCTGCAGCCGGCCCGCGCCCAGGCTGCCTTGAGGGCCTTCACCTCGTCCGCGACGGCGCCGACGCGCTTGTCGGAGAGGAGCCCCGCCACCGGCAGCGGCACCATCGCGACGACCCGACCGTCCTCGACGACGCAGACTCCGCCCTGTTGCGCGGCGATGGCGTCGAGGGCCACCCGCATGTCGGCCTCGTTCAGCCCCGCGACGATGAGGTTGTGCGAATCGTGCCCGACGCTGCTCGCCACCGCGCCGCGCTTCAAGCCGAATGCGGAGAGCAGCCCGTGGGCGATCCTGCCCGAGCGGCCGTGCCGCTCGATCACCGCGACGTGGCAGAGATCGTGCGCGGCGAGCGTCGCAGGCCAGTCGGCTTCGGGGACGAGCGCGATGCGGTCGTGGCTCAGCTCGATCCCCGGCAGGGTTGTGCGGATGGCGTTGAGCGTGCAGGGCCCGGCGGGCAGCGGCGGAATCAGAGCAAGCAGGGGATCGGGCAGGCGCACCGTGGCGTAGGCGGGTGAAGGGTAGCGGTAGGGCCGGGCCAGCGCCTCTTCGAGCCGCGGCGTCGGCTTGCGCTCCTCCACCACGAGTTCGCCACCGTACCACGT
>JAGTAM010000610.1 GCA_023422485.1 Pseudomonadota bacterium
CCCAGGCCGAGCGCTCGGCGGGCGCGGCCCGCGGCATCTACGACCTCGCTGCCTGCCTCGGCGACGGATTCGCCGCCGGTGCCGCCGCCGCGGGCTCGGACGAGCGCCGGGATTTCGCCGCGACGCCGACGCTGACCGGCTTCCAGCCGGTTCGGATCATGCCGACCGACGCCAACCCGACCAAGGTCCGCGCCTTCGTCGATTATCAGAACGACGTCACCGCCAAGGACATCAAGCTCGCGGTCCGCGAGGGCTTCCAGTCGATCGAGCACGTCAAGCGCTACACCACGACGGGCATGGCGACCGACCAGGGCAAGACCTCGAACATGAACGCGCTCGGCATCGTCGCCGGGCAGCTCGACAAGGCCCTGCCGGCGGTGGGCACCACCACCTTCCGGCCGCCCTACACGCCGGTGACCTTCGGCGCGCTGGTGGGCCCCGCCCGCCACGCGCTGTTCGATCCGATTCGCACCACGCCGATCCACGAATGGGCGGAGGCCCACGGCGCCCTGTTCGAGAACGTCGCCCTGTGGCGGCGCGCCTGGTACTTCCCGAAACCCGGCGAGGACCTGCACGCCGCGGTGGCCCGCGAGTGCCGGGCGGTGCGCGAGAATGTGGGCATCTTCGACGCCTCGACGCTGGGCAAAATCGAGATCGTCGGCCGGGATGCGGCCGAGTTCATGAACCGCCTCTACATCAACCCCTGGACCAAGCTCGCGCCGGGGCGCTGCCGCTACGGGCTGATGCTGAAGGAGGACGGCTACATCCTCGACGACGGCGTCGTCGCCCGCGTCTCGGACGAATGCTTCCACGTCACCACCACGACGGGCGGTGCGGCGCGCGTGCTCGGTCACATGGAGGACTACCTCCAGACCGAGTGGCCGGACCTCGACGTGTTCCTCACCTCGACCACCGAGCAATGGGCGGTGATCGCGCTCCAGGGCCCGAAGGCCCGCGCCGTGATCGCGCCTTTGGTCGACGGCCTCGACCTGTCGCCCGAAGCCTTCCCGCACATGGCGATGCGCACCGGCACGATCTGCGGCGTGCCGACCCGGCTGTTCCGGGTGTCGTTCACCGGTGAACTCGGCTTCGAGATCAACGTCCCCGCCGACCACGCCCGCGCGGTCTGGGAGGCGGTGTTCGAGGCCGGCCGGGCCCACGGCATCACGCCCTACGGCACCGAGACGATGCACGTGCTGCGCGCCGAGAAGGGCTACATCATCGTCGGCCAGGAGACCGACGGCACGGTGACCCCGGACGATGTCGGCATGGCCGGGATGATCCCGAAAGCGAAGAAGGACTTCGTCGGCAAGCGCTCGCTGGCGCGCCCCGATGTGGTGGCCAGCGGCCGCAAGCAGCTCGTCGGCCTCATGACCGACGATCCCAAGTTCGTCCTCGACGAGGGCGCGCAGATCGTCGCCGACACGGGCCAGCCGATCCCGATGCGCATGCTCGGCCACGTCACGTCGAGCTACTGGAGCGCCAATTGCGGCCGCTCCATCGCCCTGGCCCTGGTCGAGGGCGGGCGCGAGCGGATGGGCGGCCATCTCCACGTCACCACGCCGGACGGGTTCACCCGCGTCACCGTCTGCGAACCGGTCTTCTTCGACGTCCAGGGGGAGCGCATCAATGCTTGAGACCCGCTACCGCGCCGCCCGCGCCCTGCCGCTCGGCGCCGTGTCCCGTCCCGTCGCCTCGGGTTCGGGCGTGTCGGTCCGCCCCGTGGGCGCCGAATCGCGCTTCTCCCTGCGGGCACGGCTCGGGGCCGGCTCGGCGCCGAAGGTCGGCGGGCTCGTGCTCGACGCGCCGATCAACACGGTCGGCACCGATGGCGAGGTCTGGATCGCCCGCCTCGGGCCCGACGAGTGGCTCGTCGGCGGTCCGGAAGCCGACGCCGATCTGCTGCAGGGCCGCATCCACGAGGCGCTGGCCGGGCTGCCGCACTCGCTGGTCGATGTCTCGCACCGCAACGTCGGCATCGACGTGTCGGGCCGGCAGGCGGCGGTCGCGCTCAATGCCGGCTGCCCGCTCGACCTGTTCGAGGCCGCCTTCCCGCCGGGCAGCGCCACCCGCACCCTGCTCGGCAAGGCCGAGATCGTGCTGATCCGGCTGACAGCGGCTCCCGTCTATCGCGTCGAGTGCTGGCGCTCGTTCTCGACCTACGTCCACGGCTTCCTCAATGAGGCCGTGTTCGGGGTCGAAGGATCAACCGCACGCTGATGCGGGATTGATGCAGGCCGGCGGCGGCCCCACCTCGTCGTCGAGGCTCCCGGCGCGCGGCCCCGGCCCTCTGTCGTGACGCGTCGTTCCCCGAACGTGCATCCGCATGGGGCGAGGCCCCCCTTGAGAGAGCAACGGATCCGATGATCAGCACCTTCGATCTGTTCAAGATCGGGATCGGTCCGTCGAGTTCCCACACCGTCGGGCCGATGGTCGCCGCGCGTCGGTTCCGCGACACCGTGCTCGCCCGCGGCGGCGTCACCCGCATCAGCGCCGAGATCTACGGCTCGCTCGCCTGGACCGGTCGCGGCCACGGCACCGACGGGGCGATCCTGCTCGGGCTGCTCGGCCACGCGCCGGCCACCATCGATCCCGATCTCGCCACGCCGCTGGCGGACGAACTGCGCCGCACCGGCGATCTCGGCATTCCGGGCATCCGTTTCGACACCGAGCGCGACCTCGTCTTCAATTTCAAGGACATCCTGCCGCTGCACACCAACGGCATGCGCTTTCGCGCCTACGATGCCGCCGGTGAAGCGATCGAGGACCAGATCTTCTACTCGGTCGGCGGCGGCTTCGTCGTCACGGCCGCGGTAGCCGAAGCCGCCTCGGCCGGGGAGGCCGGGCAGGAGCCGCCGCTGGCCTTCGGCAGCGGGCGCGAACTCCTCGACCTGACGCTGCGCACCGGCCTGACGATCCCCCAGATCCAGCTCGCCAACGAGCTGACCCTGCGCACACGCGAAGAGATCGACGCCGGCCTCGACGCGATCCGCGACGCGATGTTCGCCTGCATCGAGCGCGGCCTGCGCATGGACGGCGAGCTGCCCGGCGGCCTGCGGGTGCGGCGGCGCGCCAAGCGGCTCTACGAGTCGCTGGAGGCGACGAAACTCGCCAACAGCCGCCCGGCCCACGAGATCATGGACTGGATCAGCCTCTACGCGCTCGCCGTCAACGAGGAGAACGCGTCCGGCGGCCGCGTGGTGACGGCGCCGACCAACGGCGCGGCCGGTATCGTGCCGGCGGTCCTGCGCTACACCCGCGACTTCTGCCCCGATTGGAGCGACGAGCGCGGGCGCGAGTTCCTGCTCACCGCCGCCGCCATCGGCGGGCTGATCAAGGCCCGCGCCTCGATCTCGGGGGCGGAGGTCGGCTGCCAGGGCGAGGTCGGCTCGGCCGCCGCGATGGCGGCGGCAGGTCTCACCGCGGCGCTCGGCGGCTCGGCCTTCCAGATCGAGAACGCCGCCGAGATCGCCATGGAGCACCATCTCGGCATGACCTGCGATCCGATCGCCGGCCTCGTGCAGGTGCCCTGCATCGAGCGCAACGCCTTCGGTGCCAACAAGGCGGTGGTCGCCGCCTCCCTGTCGCTGCGCGGCGATGGCGAGCATCGGGTGAGCCTCGACGAGGTGATCGAGACCATGCGCCAGACGGGCCACGACATGCAGGCCAAGTACAAGGAAACCTCCCTCGGCGGGCTGGCCGTCAACGTCGCCGCCTGCTGATGCGGAGGTCGGGCGGACCTCGTTGCGACGCCCCGCGATGCGACCGATCGGGCCGAGGTCGGGTCCCTCCCCATCCGTTCGGCCATGCCCGATCCCGCAGCCCCTCTTCCGAGCTCGGAAGAGGGGTTTTTCGTGTTGCAGGGTCAGGCTCTTTCCGGAACGGCGGAGAGCCATGTCGGACGCGCCGCATGCAAAATAGTTAAGCAAAGTATTAAAATATGGACTTTGGTGCACATTGTATGCGCATCAAGCAGAGCCGATCCCAGGCATCCGCGCTCCTCCGAGGACTGAGAAAGCCTCATATGAGTTGAAGCGCCCGCTGCTTTCATCTTGATCAACGGCGGCGCGGCCGAGGCTCGTCCGATGTTTTCCAAGTTTTTCGAAGGTGCTCGTGCTCATCTCCGCGCGCGGGCTGAAGAAGAGACCCTCACGAACCTGAGCGATGCGGCGCTGGCCGATATCGGCCTCACCCGCGCCGCCCTGTCGGGTCTGCGCACCCGCTCCGAGCCGGCGCATGTCGAGGTGAAGGCCAGCGAGCCCCTGTTCATGGCCTCCACCTTCCCGATGGTCCTCCAGCGCGCCTGATCCGGCCTCCCTCCTCGATCGAACCGGGAACCGGATCGGCAAGCCCGCGGGCGTTTGAGGAGCCCCCATCGCGCCAGCCTGATGTGGGATTCCGCCGAAGTGCAAATCCGCCACGCCGAAGGATCAACCGGATTTGGAATGATTAGGCCATCTGCTTGATCGCTTTTGTATTGATTTGACATCGTGAGTCGAAGCCCTGGAAATTCAGGGCTCGACCTTTCCGGGGATGTCGCACCCTGGACCGCCTCGCTGCCGCTCGCGATGACGGAGTGGGCGCAATCCGAAGCGATCAGCCGGAGACCGTATGCGTCCCCTCAGGCCGCCGCGCTCTCCGGCAAGGCGACCGGCGTCGGCGCGTGCCCCTCGGCCTGAAGCGCCTCCACGAGGTCGGCCGGGACGAGCGAGAGGGTGCGCGTGCTGACGAGCGGGTGGATGTTGACCCGCGTCTCGTCCAACAGGCTATCCTGGATGAACACCCGCACGCTGCCCGGCTCGGCGTTGAGCGCCGCCAGGGGCGACACGGCCCCGCTCTCGACCCCGAGGATCTCGCGCAAGGCGTCGGGACTCGCGAAGGAGAGGCCGCCGCGCGCGCCGAGCACGGCGCGGAATGCCTTGAGATCGACGGCGGCGTCGTGCTGGAGCGTGACGAGGAAGTACGTCTTCTTCCCGTCGCGCAGGAACAGGTTCTTGGTGTGGGCGCCGGCAATGTCGCCGCAGACCGCCATCATGGCCTCGACGGTGAGGACGGCTTCGTGCTCGTAGAGCTTGTAGGCGATGCCGCGCTCGCGCAGCCGCGTCAGTAGGTCGTCCGGGCTCAGGGGCATGGGGTGTCGTTCCGCTCTTCTCAGGTCTTCGGTTCGGCCGACGCGGCGAGCACGCCGATCTGCCGGAGATAGGCCAGGATCGCGCGGGCGGCGTCCTCGGGATCGGGCTGGATCATGAGCTGGCCGCTCGAGGCCGCGCCGCTCTCGCCGGTGGCCGCCTTCAGCCGCTCCGCCGCCGAGCCGCCCGCGGGCGCGCCCTTCACGACCTTCGGCCGGCGACGATAGGGGCGCTCCTCCACCGCCGCGTCGACGATCGCGCGTCCCGCCATGGGTGCCGCAGCCAGCGCCGCCACGCTTCCGCGGCGGGCTCGGCCATAGGCGAAGGCCAGCGGGGCGGGGGCATCGGGATGACAGGTGACGACGGCCGATCCGCGGATCAGCACCCGGCGCAAGGCCCCGCGGCCGAGGCTCTGGTCGAGCCGCAGGGTGCCATCCGGTTCGGACGCCGCCGCGACCACGTCGGAGATCAGGGGCATCGAGAGGGCGCGGGCAAGGGCGTAGGGCACGAGGCCGCTCTCGTCGCCGCCCTGGCTGCGACGCCCGGCCAGGATGAGATCGGGAGCGAGGGCGGCGAGCCGCGCGGCGAGCGCCGGCACGGGGTCGTCTCCGGCCGCGACCGTGATGTGCTCGATCCGGGGCAGGCCCTGGCCGAGGGCCTCGGCGACCGCCCTGGTGTCCGGCCCGGCATGGAGGCCGACGACCTCGCCGCCGACCTCGCCGAGTCCGGCGGCCATCCGGATCGCCTGCGCCTCGACCCGCGGCAGCACGGGCGCGCCGGAGACGGGATGCTGCCCGGCGGAGAGAAGGACCGCGATCTTCATGTCGGCTCCCCCGCCGTCGCGCCGGCCGCTTCCTGCGCGAGCAGCCGCAGCAGGGCCGGCATGACGGCCTGCGCATCCTGCACCACGGCGAGGCCAGCCCGCTCGATCATCGCCGCGTGGAGATCGGTGTTGACCGCCACCACGTGCTCGCAGCCGGCGATGCCCTGGAGGTGCTGCGGCGCTCCGGAGATGCCGAGCGCGAAGTAGCAGGTCGCGGCGAGCACGGTGCCCGAGGCGCCGACCTGGGTGTGGCGCGGCATCAAGCCGGCGTCGCACAGCACGCGGCTCGCGCCGGGCGTCGCGTGAAGCGCCGCCACCACTTGGCGGAAGGTGTCGAGATCGGTGAGGCCGTTGCCGGCCGACACCACGAATTCGGCGAGCGACAGCGGCACGGTCGCGGGATCGGCCGGGATGCGCGTCGCCGAGACGATGCTGCTGTGAGGTTCGGGCGGCGCACCCTCGAAGGGCAGGGCGCGGGCCTCCCGTGGCGGGCCGGCATAGTCGGCGACCGCGTCCGGCGCCACGGTGGCGAGGCGGGGTGGGGCCAGGCTCTGCTCGACTCGCCGGCCTTGGGCCGGGCGGACGAGGCCCTTGGCGGCCACCACTTCGGCATTGGTGAACAGCGCCTCTCCGAGGCTCACCGCGACGCGGCGGGCGAGGTCGCCGCCGTCGAGCGATTCCGGGAACAGGGCGTGGCGCGCGCCCAGGCCTGTCAGCGCAGCCTCGA
>JAGTAM010000635.1 GCA_023422485.1 Pseudomonadota bacterium
CGTCCCGGCCGATCACCGTGAAGTCGAGCCGGGTGCCGGAGCCGACATTGCCGTAGGCCGCCTCGCCGTGATGTAGGGCGATGCCGGCATCGACCGCCGGCTCGCCCTCGCCGAAGCGCCCGACCGCGTTCGCCTCGGTGAGCGCGGCGAGCGCCGCCTCGGCGGCCGTGAGCGCGCTCTTGGCCGCGCCGCCGAGGTCGTCACCCGACTCGCGGAAGATCGCGAGCAGGCCGTCGCCGAGATATTTCAGCACCTCGCCGCCCTCCCGCTCGATCGGCGGGACGAGACAGTCGAAGAACGCGTTCAGGAGATCGACCGCGCCCTCGGGCGTCCGGCCGGCGGACAGGCGGGTGTAGTCGCGCATGTCCGCGAACAGGATCGCCGAGCGAATGCGGCGCACCTGCCCGCGCCGGATATCGCCCGACAGGATCGCTCGGTGCGGCTCGTCTCCGACATAGATGCGCAGCACCGTATCGAGCTGCTTGTTGAGCAGCCGCATCTCCATCACAGCGGCGAGCGCGGGCATGACGAAGCGCAGGATCGCGATGTCGTCGTCGCGGAACCCGCCCTCGGCGCGGGTGGCGAAGGTGATGCCGTTCTTGGTGCCGTTGGTGAAGATCAACGGCGCGACGAGATAGTGCGTGTACCCGGCGGCCTTCAGTTCGGGAATGATCGCGTAGGCATCGTCGGAGGTCTTCGCTAGATCGAGACTCAGCCATTCGCCGGATTCATGGACGGCGTAGAACGGGCTCGCTTGATAGGCCTTCGCCGAAACCTCGCCGTGAGGAAACAGCCGCACCGTCGAGCCGGCGCCCCGCGTCCAGACACGGCCGACACCCGAATACTCGGAATGCAGCGTGTCGATGGCGGTGGAGGCGCGGTCGATCGGCACGCCGATGGCGTTGAGACGTTCGGCCAACCCCGCGAGCAGGTCGTCGGCCTTGGGCAGCCGGGCGCCCTCACCGAGCAACCAGTCGCGGATGCCAACGCAGGGTTGAAGGGCTCCGAACGGGACGTCCTCGGCTTCCGAGCCGTCGGCCAGAGCCGTCGGCGTTGGTCTCGGGGCGGCCGCGTCGCGCATCGGGGGAAGGTGGGTCCTCGGATCGCCAAAGCAAGGCTTCGCACCCATCACCAGACGCGCTCGACGTCTGCAGACGGGACGGTCCTCCCTTGGCCGGACGGCGCAGGGGATCGGCTTGGCCGCATCGTGACGGAAGGCCGGGGGGCGACGCGGCGGGCCCGCGAGCACGCATCGGATCGAGACGCCGGATCAAGCGATCGGGACGCAGGGTCAATGCCGGGATCGGAACCCTGTCCTAGGCCTTGAGCGCGGCAGCACCCCGGCCTGCCATATCCGCCGATCGATCGGCACAGGACGACCCCTCATGTCGAAATCCGCCCTCTGCCTCTGCCTCCTGACCACCCTCCTCTCGCCCCTTGCCACGACCATGGCGCACGCGCAGGGCAAGCAGGACTTCACCCTCGTCAACCGTACCGGCTACCAGATCGACGAGGTCTATGTCGGGCCTGTCAGCCAGTCCCACTGGCGCGAGGACGTGATGGGCAAGGATGCGATCGCCCACGGCGAGACCGCCGACATCGCGTTCAACGGCGGCTCGAACGCCTGCAAATGGGACATCCGTGTCGTCTACAACGATGGCGACGCGTCGGAATTCCGCAGCGTCAACCTGTGCAACGTCAGCCGTGTGACCCTTTACTGGAACCGCAAAGCCGGCGAGACGCGCTTCGAAGTCGAGTAGTTTTTTCAGTCACAGCCGCGCAGGGCGAGACCGGCGACGACCGTCCTGCGCGGCGGCAGCGAATGTGTTGCTCAATCGAGAGGCACCAATCTCGACGATCCGAGGGAGCAACCTGCTTGCGGCTGCGCGCAACCATCCTGATAAGGGCGCGTGCCGTCCCAAGAGGGAGGCAGGAGTTCATCGGCTTCCACCCGTGGCGATTCAGTCATTCACCTTCACCTCGGCGGCCGAGGCCGACGGTTTCGACGGCTACCGGACGCTGTATGCTGCCGGATCGGATGTCACGGCGACGCCAGCCGCCTTCCGCGCCGAGGTGGAGGGGTATCGCTTCGGCCGGATGAACGTGTTCGAGCGGAACGTCACCGGGGTCGAGCATAGCCGCGATCCCGTCCGCGTCCGCCGCGACGGGTTCGACCACTTTACGCTCCAGCTCCTGCGCGGCGGCAGCTTCCTCGGCGGCGGCCCCGACGGGCAACGCCGTCTGGCTCCCGGCGACATCATCCTGTTCGATCTCACCCGGCCGCAGCGCTCGCGCTTCGATGCCGCGCGGACGGTCACCGTCAGCCTTCCCCGCGACCTGGTGGAGCGGGCGGCGCCCGAGGCGCGACGCTTCCACGGGCAGGTGCTGCCGGAGGCGGTGTCGGGCCTCCTCGGCGACCTGATGGGCTCGCTCGCCCGGCGCGCCGCCGCCGTCACCACACAGACGGCGGAGAGTACGGCCCGTGCCCTGACCGAGCTGCTCGCCGGGGCGCTCGGTCAGGTCCGGCCCGGAGACGAGGCCGCGGGTGCGATCCTCGCCGACCTGCGTCGGCGCCGAGCCGAAGCCTTCATCGAGGCGCGGCTGCACGAGCCTTCCCTCGATGCGGATGCGGTGGCTCGCGGCGCGGCGCTCTCGCGTAGTGCGCTCTACCGCCTGTTCGAGCCCACGGGCGGCGTCGCCCAGCACATCCGGACCCGCCGTCTCGAACGGTTGGGCGCAGCTCTGCGCAATCCGGTCGAGACGCGCTCGATCTCTACCCTCACTTTCGGTCACGGCTTTGCCAGTGAGAGCCATTGCAGCCGGGCCTTCCGGGCGACCTTCGGCCTGCCGCCGGGCCGCTACCGCGCCGAGATGCGTCATCCGCGCAGCAGTGCTTCGAGTGCGCCGCTGCCCGGCGCGCGCGCCGCGAGCCTGATGTCGGCTTGGTCGCGCGCCCTCGCCTGACCGTGTGATTTTCTCGGCTTTAACCACCTCCCCAACGGGTGCGGCATCCGAGCGGACCGGTCTCGCTGGCTGGCCGCTCGTCGCGCTGCTGGCGGCGGTCCAGTTCGCGGCCTTCGCCGACCGCTTTCTTCTCACGCTCGTCGCAACCCCGCTCAAGCAATCGCTGGGGCTGAGCGATACGCAGCTCGGCCTGCTTCAGGGGTCCGCCTTCGCCCTGCCCTACGCGCTCGCCCTGCCGCTGCTCGGCATCGTCGCCGACCGCGGATATCAGCGCGGACTGATCCTGGCAGGGCTCTCGCTGTGGGGTATGGCGACCTTCGCCAGCGGGCTGGCAGACGGGTTCGTCGCGCTGCTCGCCGGGCGGCTCGTGCTGGGGCTGGGTCAGGCGGGGTTCGGGCCCGCCGCCCTGTCGCTGATGAGCCTGCACCTGCGACCGGACCGGCTTGGACGGGGCCTCTCTGCGCTGACCGCCGCAGCCACACTCGGGCGCAGCTTCGCCCTGCTCGCGGGCGGCGCCGTGCTGGCATGGCTGACCACGCGGGGCGGGCTCGCCCTGCCCGGCCTCGAACCGCTCGGCCCCTGGCAGGCTCTGCTCGTGCTCGCGGCGCTGCCGAACATTCCCCTCGCCATCCTCATCCTGCGCATCCGGCCTCGTCGAGGACAGGAGAGGCGCGGGTCCCGCGGATCATCGCTTCGAAGCGCCGTGGCCTGGATCGCGCGCCGCCGGGGAGCGTACCTGCCCCATGCCTTTGCCGCGACGGCTGCGGTCCTCATGACCCAGACCCTCACCGCCTGGGCGCCGACCTTCTACGTCCGCGCCTTCGGCTTCAGCGCGGCGGAGAGCGGCCTGCGCCTCGGACTCCTGGTGCTGATTGCCGCGCCGCTCGGCCACGCCGCAGGCGGGTCCGCCCTGGATCGGCTGCGCAGCGCCGGGCGGGTCGATGCCGCGCCCCTGCTCCTGGCGCTCGGCCTGATCCTGGCGGTACCGGTGACCGCGCTGGCGAGCCTGAGCCCCGACCTGTCGCTGTCACTCTTCGGCTTTGCCGGTCTGGTGGCGCTGCTCGGCTTCAGCAGCCCGCCGGGCCTCGCCGGCATCCAGATCCTGACTCCGCGGAGGCTGCGCGGCCGGGTCAACGCGCTCTTCCTCGCGACCGTGACCCTGGTGGGCTTCGGCCTCGGGCCGCTCCTCGTCGGGCTGCTCAGCGATCACGTGTTCGGTGAAGCGTACCTCGGGTTCGCACTCTTGGCCTTGTACGCGCCCGTCGGCGGGCTCGGCGCCCTGGCTGCCCTGTTCGCCCGCCGCGCCTGGCGCCCGGCACGACACCGCTGAAA
>JAGTAM010000676.1 GCA_023422485.1 Pseudomonadota bacterium
CCGAGGCGATCGCGAGCCTTGAAGCCGAGCGGGGTTCGCTCCGCGCCGCGCGGGAGACCTTCGCTGCGGAAGTCGCGCGAATGCGCACGGTGCTCGATGACGCGACCCGGCGCCAAGCGGCCCTGGAGCGCGGGCGGCGGGTTGCGGCAGCTGCGGAAGCCGTCCGGCGTCTGCGGGGGAGGCAAAGCGTGGGCGGGAATGCCAGCCTGCGCGAGGCGGAGGCCACCCTGGCCCGGCTCCAGCGGCTTCAGGCCGAGGCAACGGATGCCGATGCGGCGCTCGCCGCGATCGAGACGCCCGAGGAGACGATTGCCGAGCGCCTCGAACGCGCGGGCTTCGGGCCTCTGACGCGTCCCTCCTCCGACGACGTGCTGGCCCGCCTGCGCAGTCGCGCGGAGGCCGAGCGCACCGCCGTCTGATTCGCCCCTCCCCTCCCAAGGAAGCAAAAAATGTCCCAAGAGAATGCGCAGCATACCGGCGCCTGGGTCGTCTTCACCCAAGCCTCCTTCGTCGCCTCCGCTGCGCTGGTCGGCTTCGGCATCCTGTTCATGCCCCTCGACTTCTGGATGAAGGGCTATCTCGCCATGGGCACGGTGATGCTGATCCAGTCCTGCGTCACCGCGACCAAGACGCTGCGCGACGTCCATGAGGGACGTCGCATGGTCAACCGCATCGAGGATGCCCGCACCGAGCGCCTGTTGATGTCGGTCGGCAAGGAGTGACGAAAGGGATGATGTGAGACGGCGCGTGAGGGAGACTCGACGCGCGCCCGCGACGGTCCATATTCGGTGTCATGGACAGTTCGGACGGAGCTCACGCGCGGCGGCAGGCGATCATCGATCGTCTGCTCAGCGACGCCCTGCGCCCGGCCGGCGGCATCGTGCTGCCGAGCCACGACGCCCTGCCGGCCGACATCCGCATGACGGTCGACCGCCTGCTCGCCAAGGCGGATGCCGAGCGCCGTCGCTCTCTGACCTACGACGACCTCGAAGAGGCGCTGCCGCCCCGCGACGTCACCGCCGACGATCTGGAGGCGATCTTCTGGGTGCTGGCGGAATACGGCATCGAGCTCGACGAAGGCGACTGAGAGAGCCTGACGAAACGCCCCGTCGTCGGCGGTTTTCGCCTCAGCAATGGCGGTGCGGCGGGCGTTCCGTGAGAGACGCTAACCCTCGGCCCCCTGGAGCAGCCGCGCCGCTGCCGCACGGGCTTCGTCGGTGACAGTGGCGCCGGCCAGCATCCGGGCGATCTCTTCCCGGCGCGCATCCGCTGCGAGCCCGACCACCCGGGTCGTGACCCGCTCGGAGCCCTTCTCCGCGCCCTTGGCCGCCTTCCCCTTCGCGCCGTCCTTCACGCTGTCCTTGGCAATGCGGAAATGTGTCGAGGCGCGGGCGGCCACCTGCGGCGCGTGCGTCACCGCCACCACCTGAACCTGCTCCGAGAGACGGCCGAGCCGCGCGCCGATGGCGTCGGCCACCGCGCCGCCGAGGCCGGTATCGATCTCATCGAAGATCAGGGTCGGCGCCGAGCCCTTGCCGGCCAGCACCACCTTGAGCGCCAGCATGAAGCGGGACAGCTCACCGCCCGAGGCCACCTTCATCATCGGTCCGGCGCGGGTGCCGGGATTGGTCTGCGCCCAGAACTCGACCCGTTCGGTGCCGGCGGCATCGCGCGAGGCTTCGTCCACGGTGATCTGGGTGATGAATCGGGCGCCCTCCAGCTTGAGCGGCGGCAACTCGGCCTGGACCGCCGCGTCGAGGGCTTTGGCCGCCTTGCGCCGCCCGTCGCCGAGCTTCTTCGCGGCCTGCGCATAGGCGGCTTCCGCGGCGTCCAACTCGGCTTCGAGCCCGGAGAGCGCCTGCTCCCCGGCATCGAGTGCGGCCACATCCGCATCGTAGCGGCTGCGCAGGTCGGCCAGGTCGTCGGCCGGCACCGAATACTTCCGAGAGGCCGCGCGCAGGGCGAACAGGCGTTCCTCCACCCGCTCCAGCTCGCGCGGGTCGAACTCGGCCGCGAGCACCGCCGTGTCGAGGGCGGCACGGGCCTCGTCCAGCGCAACGAGGGCGGCGTCGAGCGCGGCGATGCTCGGATCGACCAGACTCGGCACGGTCGCGCTGCGCCGTTCCAGCCGGCGAACGGCGGAGGAAAGGTGCGGCACCAGCGAGCCGGAGCCGCCGACGAGGTCGAGGGCCTCGTTCAACTCGCGGGCGACCTTCTCGCCCTGCTGCATCACCGTGCGGCGCTCGGCGAGCATCGCTTCCTCGCCCGCCTGGGGATCGAGGGTGCCGAGTTCCTCCACCGCGTGACGAAGGAAATCCGCCTCCTTCTGCGCCGCCTCGACCCGCGCACGCTGCTCGGACAGGGTGGTGCGAGCGGCGCGCACGCGCTTGGCCGCTGCGGCGACCTGATTGAGCGGGCCCTGCAACCCGCCGAAGGCGTCGAGGATGGTGCGGTGGGTGGTGGGGTCGGCGAGCGCCCGGTCGTCGTGCTGGCCGTGGATCTCGACGAGCGCTGTCCCGATCGCCCGCATGGTCTGCACGCCGACCGGCTGGTCGTTGACGAAGGCGCGGGTGCGCCCGTCGGCGAACTGGGTGCGGCGCAGGATCAGGTCGCCGTCGGTGTCGATCTCGGCCGCCGCGGCGACGGCGCGGGCGGGATGATCGGCTGCCACGTCGAACACGGCGGTGACGCCGCCCTGCGCCTCGCCCTGCCGGACGAGACCACCATCGCCACGCCCGCCGAGCGCCAGGGCGAAGGCATCGAGCAGGATCGACTTGCCCGCACCGGTCTCGCCCGTGAGGACGGTGAGCCCGGCGGAGAAAGTCAACTCAAGCTTGTCGATCAGAACGATGTCGCGGATTGCGAGCTGGACGAGCATGAAGCGGCGCCAGAGCCCCTTATTGGATTGTGCGCGGGTTTAGCCGTAAGCGGAGAGGACTTCATCCGGAAAGTGCTGCGAGATCCGTGACGACGGTCGGCAGCGCGATGGTCGCGACCAAGGCCGCTCCGCTCACCGGGTCGAACGTGTCTGAGAGGTGGTGAATGCGTGTCGTTGCCGTGAGTCGGGTGCTCGATGAGGTCGATATCATCGAGGCCTTTATCCGGCACGCCGCCGCCTTCGTCGATCATCACATCATTCTCGACAATGGCAGCCGCGACGGGACCGTCGAGATCATCAGGCGTCTCGCCGAAGAGGGCTTCTCCCTGACGGTCTACCAATCGCCGTCGATCTGCTTCTCCGAGCGCGACATGAATAACTGGCTCTACAACGAGGCGGTTGCTCAGCACGACGCAGATTGGGTGGCCTGTCTCGACAGCGATGAGTTCTACGACGAGCGCCAACTGCCCGGAGGCTTGCGCGCCTATCTTCAGGATCTGGAGAGCGCCGGTGAAAACGTCGTCGCCGTCCGGATTCCCTGGGCGCATTACAACTACAGGACCCGTGACGACGCCACCGAGAGCCTGGTTCCGCGCCGCATCACTCACCGCACGGAGGTCGTCGCCGAGGGC
>JAGTAM010000158.1 GCA_023422485.1 Pseudomonadota bacterium
CCCCTCTCCCGCCTCGCATCCGCGAGGCACCCTCCCCCGCAGAGGGGGGAGGGTTCGAAGCGCGGCGTGATCGTGCGAAAAGAATCACTGTCCCAACCGCTCCAGCAGGGCCGGCACGTGGACCTGATCGGCCTTGTAGTTCCCGGTCAGCGTGTAGATCACGATGTTGATGCCGCCGCGGAACGCCATCTCGCGCTGCCGCTGGTCGCCGTTCACGGGGTAGAGCGGCTCGCCGTTGCGGCCGAGCGCCCAGGCGGCGGCGAGGTCGTTGCCGGTGATGATGATCGGCGTGACGCCGTCGCCCGCCCGGGCCGGGCGGCGCTCGCCGCCCTCGCCTGCGGGGGGAATCGTCTCGACCCAGGTCTGGCCGGTGCCATAGCGACCGGGGAAGGCATCGACGAGGTAGAACGCCTTGGTCAGCACATGGTCCTGCGGGACGGGCTCGAGTTCCGGCACTTCGAGGGTGGCCAGCATCTTGCGCAGATACGCCGTCTCCGGGGTCGGCGGCCCGCCCGCGCGGGCGGTCTGGGCGTCGCGGGTGTCGAAGATGACCGTGCCGCCGTTCCGCATGAAGGCGTCGATCTTGCGGATCGCCGCCTCGCTCGGCTGCGGGCGCCCGGCGACGATCGGCCAGTAGATCAGCGGGTAGAAGGCGAGTTCGTCCTTCTCCAGGTTCAGGCCCGCGGGCTCGCCGGGCTCCAGGGCGGTGCGGGCGGCCAGCATCTGGCTCAGGCCCGACAGGCCGGCGCGGCTCGCGGCATCGGTCGCGGCATCGCCCGTGACGACGAAGGCGAGGCGGGTGGCCAGCGCCGACTCGATGCCGTTCGGCCGGTTGGCCGGCGGTTCCTGCGCCCGCACCGGCAACGGGGTGCAGGCCAGCGCAAGGCCGACGAGGGCCGGCAGAAGCAGGGCGGCCGGCGCCGCCTTCCCGGCTGAACCCCGGCCAAAACCGCGAAAAAAGCCGCCGAGCCAGAGGCCGGCCAGGGTGTCGAGGGCGAGCAGCGCCAGCGCGAGGCTGAACAGCAGGGCACGCAGGTCGAGGGTCTCCGCACCGGCGAGCGAGCCCATCCGGGCGCCCTTCAGGCCAGAGAGGTCGAGGGGTTCGAGCCGATCGCCAGGCACCAGCGCGTTGACGGCGATGCCGCCCTCAGCCGTGCCGTAGAAGCCCGGCGGGTGCTCGGGACCGGCGCGGTCGGCGAAATCGGCCGGCACCGCCGTGGCGCTCGCCGGCGGCGAGCCCAGCGCGCCGAAGCCGTCGAGGGTGAGGCGCGGGGCAAGCAGCGCGGCTTTCGCCTGCCGTCCGTCGCCCTCGCCGAGCTTGGCCGAGGGGCCGGCGAGCCCGACCACCCGGCGCAGCATGTCCACGAACAGCCCCGACAGCGGCAGGTTCGACCATGTGGTGTCGGCGGTCACGTGGAACAGCACCACGAGCCCCTGCCCGCGCTTGCCCGCCGTGACGATCGGCGTGCCGTCCTGCAGGGCCGCCCAGGTCTTGCCGGGAAGATCGCCGTCGGGCTCGGCCAGGATCTGGCGGCGCACGCCGATATCGGCGGGCGGGTTCAGCCCGGCGAACGGGCTCTCGGGCGCGAAGGCCGCGAGCGTCTTCGGCCGGTCCCAGGATAGGGTGCCGCCGAGCGAGCGTCCGCCCCGGCGCAGGCGCACCGGCACCAGCGGATCGTTGCCGGCCGCGAGCCGGGGACCGGCGAAGCGCAGCAGCAGGCCGCCCTCGTCCACGAATTGTTCGACGCGCGCCAGCGTCCGGTCGTCGAGGGCGCCGACATCGGCGAGCGCTAGCACCGAGACCTGATTGTCGAGCATCTGGCCGATGGATTCCGCCGTGCCCTGACCGGCACGGGGCTGCTGCACGTCGGCGAAGGGGGTGAGCGCCTTGGCGAGATAATAGGTCGGCGCGAGCAGCGGCTGGGCCTGATCGAGCGTGCCGCCGAAGACGAGGCCGACCCGGCGGCGCTTGCCGCGTTCGTCCATCAGCACCACGGCGCCGGCCGAGCGCTCGCCCTCGATCTCCAGGCGGGCGATGGCGTTGCGCAGCTCCACCGGCAGGTCGAAGCTGACGCTCGTCTCCCGCGCCTCGGGCGGGAGCGTGAACCGGCTCTCGGCCAGCGGCAGGCCCTTCGGGTCAAGCGCCCGTACCAGCCCGGTATCGCGGCCATTGGCTTGCGCCCGCAGCACCTGCGCCGAGAGTTTTTCGCCCGGCTGCATCGGCGAGCCTTCGAGCGCCAGCGCCGGGGAGCGCTCGGCCTTCAGTATCGACACCGCGCTGCCGTGGCGGCTCGCCCGTTCGCCGAGCCCTGTCGCGAAATCGCCGCTGCCCGCGCCGCGCACGCCGTCGCTGATCCAGACGATCGAGGCGCCGGGCATCCGCTCCAGGAAGGTGCCGATCGAGGCCAGATGGGCGGCCCGGTCACCGAGATGCGGGCGCGGCTGGATCGCCCGCAGGCGTTCCAGGGCCGCAGCCGGGGCCTTCGCCTCGAAGGGTGCGGGCGCCTCGGCGCTCGCCACCAGGGCCACCGGGCGCCCGTCGCGGGCGGCAGCCTCGATCTCGTCGGTGGCCGCGCGCAGGCGCTCGCGCCAATCGTGGGCGGCGATGACCCCGTTGTCGAGGATGAGGAGCAGGGGGTTGCGTCCCGCGGCGGCGCCGATGCCGCCGGGATTCCAGACCGGCCCGGCCACCGCGAGGATCAGGCAGGCGGCGGCGAGGATGCGCAAGACCAGCAGCCAGGGCGGGGTGCGGGCCGGGGTCTCGCGCTTCGGCAGCAGGTCGGCGACGAGCGCCAGCGGCGGGAAGGCGATGCGGCGCGGGCGCGGCGGTGTGACCCGCAGCAGCACCCACAGCGCCGGCAGCGCGACGAGGGCGGCGAGCGCGAGGGGGGCGGCGAAGGTGAGCGGAATCCCGAACAATGCGGTTCGCCTTTCAGCCGAGCCCGCGCGCGGCGGCGACGAGGGTGAGGACGCGCAGCGCCGCCTCGCTCGCCGGCCGGTCGGTGCGGTGGATCGTCAGCGTCCAGCCCCGCTGCCGGGCGATCTCGGACAGGCCGTCGCGATGGGCCGCGATGCGGCTCCGGTAGGCCTCGCCCCAGGCGCCGGCTTCACCGATATCGAGGCTCGCCCCGCTTTCCGGATCGTGCAGCACGGCCTGGCCGGTGAAGGGGAAGGTCTCCTCCACCGGATCGGCCACGAGCACGAGATGGCCGCGGTTGCCGTGGGCGGAACTCGTCTGCACCGCCGCGCGCACCCGATCGAGGGGGGTGAGGAAGTCGCTGATCAGCACCACCTCGTCGAAGCGGCCGGGGCTCGCGGGCGGCGGCAGGTCCTGGCTCAGCCCGGCCCGGTCGTTGACCAGCGCCTGGGCCAAGGTCTCGACGATGCCGCGCGCGGCCGTCGCGCGGGTGAGCCCGAACAGGCCGACGCGTTCGCCGCCCTCGACGAAGGTGTCGGCGAGAGCGAGCCCGAGCACCAGCGCCCGCTCGATCTTGGAGGTCTGGGCCAGGTCCGAGGCGAAGCCCATGGAGGCGGAGCGGTCGATCCAGATCCAGATGTTGTGGGCGGCCTCCCACTCGCGCTCGCGCACGTAGAGCCGGTCGTCGCGGGCCGAGCGGCGCCAATAGATTCGCGCGGCGGCCTCGCCGGTGACGAAGGGGCGGAACTGCCAGAAGCTCTCGCCGGGCCCGGCG
>JAGTAM010000171.1 GCA_023422485.1 Pseudomonadota bacterium
ACCGGGGCCGTCCGCATCACCGCGCCCGGCGGAGCCGCCGCCAGTGCCCGCTTCGACTGATGATCCGCTTCTTTCAAGGATACACCTGATGATGAAAGCTTATCGCGCCGCCCTCCTCTTCGGCTCCCTTGCCGGCTCCTTTGCCGGTCCGGCCGTCGCCGGCGACGGGCATCACCACCCGACCGGTCATCCGGACGCGAAAACCGCTGCGAGCGACAGCGCGGCAACAAAGGCTTTCCGCGACGCCAACGCCCGCATGCATCGCGAGATGGACATCCGCTACACCAACAATGTCGACGTCGATTTCGTGCGCGGGATGATTCCGCATCACCGTGGTGCGGTCGAGATGGCCAAGATCGCCCGCGAACACTCGAAGGATCCCGAGATCCGCAAGCTCGCCGAAGAGATCATCAAGGCGCAGGACATCGAGATCGCGCAGATGGAAGCCTTCCTGAAGCGGAAGGAGACCGCACCGGGGCGCTAGAGCCATGCTCGAGCTGATTACATCAGGCCGGCGGCTCTAGTCCCTTGTCTTGTCACGCATTCTTCCGATGAACCGGCATCCACTTCGCTGGAAAGCGCTCTAAAGGATCGTCCTGGAGGGTGGCGACCGGCTTTCGGAAAGGGACGAACTCTCCGGCAAGACTCTGCGAGCGGCTCCCGCATTGTCACGGGCCGGGCCGGCGCTCGGCGGGCGAAGGACACCGTCCTCCAGTCTTCAGATCATAACGGTGTCATCGGCCGGCACTTCATCAGGCGGTATCGCACTCGATACTGCCTGATGAAGATTTTCACGACCGATGACTTCAGCTTGATCTTCGTTTCGATTTCCTGTGCTGGCCATGCGCCGGGTGCCGTACGCGCTCTTCCGCACAGATTTTGCCCTCGTTCGACATCGCTTCTGATGTCTGAACCGGCCGTCGAAGGCCGGCCGACACTCCTCAATCTCTTCGATCGAACGCGGCATCCTGCGTCGGCAGGTTGAAGCACGTTTTAGTGCCGCACGGACGGATTAAATTCCGATGGGGCAAGTTGGATTTTCATCCTCCCATCGAAATATTTTCAGAGATGATTGGTGCTATCGCGCACCAAAATCGCGGGCCTTCAGGATTAAATTTCGAAATTATATCGGTGACAAAACGCACTTCCAAAATACAAATCTCGTAATTACTGTCTCTGTGCGGCAAGAAGTCAGACGAAAAAATTTCGCAACTCAGGGATTACGAGAGGACTTCGATATGAAGCGCATGATGACGGTTGGTTTCATCGCAATGGCAGCGGTTGTTCTGCCGATCGCGGCACAGGCCGAGGGCGGTGGAAGCGGCAGCCGCCAGCAGGCTGGCGGCGCCTTCATGAGCAGCTACGTGGACGATCCCTACCATGACCCCCGCTCGGTCCGCTCGCAGCGGCTGGGGACGGGCCAGATCCTTGGCGCGCCGATGCTGAGCGAGAACGCCGGTGCCAAGGGCGGCGTGGCCCGCACGGCCGTCCGCCGCGGAACCGTCGAACCGCACTGGGCCGCCAGCACCGCGCCGCGCCGCCGGACGCGGTAAAACAGGCCCCATCCGGCGGCGCCTCTCAACCCGCGCCGCCGGTCACGCCCTCCTAACCCCATCCTCGGTCGCTCCGCTTGAGGGCGGCCGAGCATTCCGGGCGACATGGGACTGGCTCACACGCCGTCGCGATCCTCGCCACGGCGCGAGCGGCCTTGTGCCTGTCGGCGCCGGCGCCCGCGCCGCGTCCCGTCACATCGCATTTCTCAGACTTTGCGAACTGGCAGGCGGTCCGCCGTCTGTCTTCCAGCCAGCATTCCATACGTCCCAGCGCGTCTGTTCACGCGCGGCGACGGACAGCGAGGTTAGCCGTGGACGGCATCATTCAAGGTCTTTCGAACTTCCGCGGCACGGTCTTCCCGGGCCAGCAGCAGATGTATCAGCGACTGGTCCGCGACGGTCAGCAGCCCCAGGCGCTCATCATCGCCTGCGCCGATTCCCGTGTCTCGCCCGAGCACATCACGCAGGCCGGTCCCGGCGACCTCTTCGTGTGCCGCAACGCCGGCAACATCGTACCGCCCTTCTCTCAACAGAACGGCGGCGTGTCCTCCGCGATCGAGTACGCGGTGGTCGCACTCGGCGTGCGCGACATCGTCATCTGCGGCCATTCGGATTGCGGCGCCATGAAGGGGCTCATGACCCCCGAGGCGCTGGGCAACATGCCCAACGTGGCGGCGTGGCTCCGCCACAGCCACGCGGCGAACCGGATCGTCTGCGAGGCCTATCCCGAGGGCATGGACCCGAAGGAGCGGCACCGGGCGCTGGCCCTCGAAAACGTCGTGGTGCAGCTCAACAACCTGCGCACCCATCCGAGCGTGGCGGCGGCCCTGGCCCGCGGCAAGCTGCGCCTGCACGGCTGGTTCTTCGAGATCGAGAGCGGCCACGTGCTCGCCTATTGCGGCGAGCGCGGGCGCTTCGTCCCCATCGACGAAGCCACGGATGTCCCCGTCGCGCAGGCTCCCGCCGCGCGGATCGCCACGCCGGAATTCGCCGGCGCCCATGCCATCGCGGCGGAGTAGGAATCTTGCAATGCGCGCCTCCCTCGCCAGGCTGATGCCATCGACCCTCGGCCGGGATCTCCCGGCCTCCTTCGTCGTCTTCCTCGTGGCGATGCCTCTCTGCATGGGCATCGCCATCGCCTCAGGCGTGCCGGCCGAACGCGGCCTCATCACCGGAGTGATCGGCGGCATAATCGTCGGCTTCCTCGCCGGCTCGCCGCTTCAGGTCAGCGGTCCGGCCGCCGGCCTCGCCGTCATCGTCTTCGAATTCGTGCGCGAGCACGGCATCGATGCCCTCGGACCGGTCCTCGTCGCGGCCGGCGCCATTCAGCTCCTCGCGGGCGCATTGCGGGTCGGCGGCTGGTTCCGGGCGATCTCCCCGGCCGTCGTCCACGGCATGCTCGCCGGTATCGGCATCCTGATCGTGCTGGCACAGATCCATGTGCTGACCGATGCGCTGCCGAAGGCCAGCGGCCTCGACAACCTCGTCGCCATTCCGGGCGCCTTCTTCAACTTCGTCTCCAGCCCCGAAGGCAACCGCCCCGGTGCGGTGATCGTCGGCCTCGCCACCATCGTCGCGATGCTGGGCTGGGAGAAGATCCGTCCGCTCAAGCTCAAGCTCATCCCCGGCGCCCTGGTCGGTGTCGTGGCGGGCACCCTCGTCGCCGTCTTCGGCAACATGGACGTCAAGCGCGTCGAGGTGCCGGAGAACATCCTCTCGGCCGTCGCCCTGCCGGGCGCGGGCGATTGGAGCCGGCTGGCCGAGCCGGCGATGATCCTGATGGCGGTCACCCTTGCGGTCATCGCCAGCGCGGAGAGCCTGCTCTCGGCGGCGGCGGTGGACCGGATGCATGACGGCCCGCGCACCCAGTATAACCGCGAGCTTGGCGCGCAGGGTGTCGGCAACATCCTGTGCGGCCTCGCCGGCGGCCTGCCGATGACCGGCGTGATCGTCCGCTCCTCGGCGAACGTTCAGGCGGGGGCGGTCTCGCGGGCCTCCACCATCCTGCACGGCAGCTGGATCCTCGCCTTCCTGCTGATCCTGCCGATGGTGCTCAAGGTCGTGCCGACCGCGGCGCTTGCCGGCATCCTCGTGGTGACGGGCTGGCGCCTCGTAAGCCCCGCCCACGCCTTCCACCTGCACGAGCGCTACGGCCTGCCCACGGCCGCGATCTGGCTCGCCACGATGGTGATGGTCGTCGCCACCGACCTGCTCACCGGCGTGCTCACGGGCCTCGCGCTCAGCCTCGCCCAGGTGATCCCGCACTACATCCGGGGTCCGCTCAAGATCGAGGGCGGCGCGGCGCAGACGGTCCAGGCCGGCGCCGTCCGGGCGGTGCCGGAGCTGAAGCTGTCGGGCTCGGCGACCTTCCTGCAACTGCCGCATCTCAACGAGGCGCTGGAGCGCACGCCGGAGGGCACGCCGGTGCGCCTCGCGGCGGAGGATCTGCGCCACGTCGATCACACCTGCCTGGAGATGATCCGGGAATGGGCGACGCGGCGGGCGAAGACGGGTGCCCGTGTCGAGGTCGTCGGCGGCGGCGCGAGCGGCCTGCACCACAGCCTCGCCATGGTCGCCCACGCCGCGCCGAAGGACTGACCC
>JAGTAM010000236.1 GCA_023422485.1 Pseudomonadota bacterium
GCCCTATGGCGATGCCGATCTGGCGGAGCTGCGCGGCCCGCTCGCCCTGCCCGAGCCCGGGCAGGAGGGCGGGGTGTTCGACCTCGGTGGCTTCTTCGGCCTGCACCCGTCGATGGACAAGGTACACGCCATGTACCGGGCCAATGAGGCGCTGGTGCTGCACGCCATCGCCGGCCCCTACCGCACCCGCAGCCATTTCGACGCCCAGGACATGCTGGAGAGCGGCGCCGATTCCCGCCTCTCCTCCGGCTGGCTGAACCGCGCCCTCGCCGCCATGCCGGCGGACCCGGCAGAGGGGGCGCGCACCGGCCTGGCCCTGGGTTACGACCTGCCGCTGCTGCTGCGCGGGCAGCGCCCGGTCAGCATCTACACGCCGCAGCGCGGCACCGCGCCCCCGGCCGAGCTCTACGCCCGGCTGGCCGATCTGGCGCATGACGACCCGCTGCTCGGCCCCTCGGTGCAGGAGGGGCTGCGCGCCCGCGGCTGGCAGTTCTACGGCTTCATCGGCGGCGCGTCCCGCTTCATGTTCGCCTGGGATTCGGACCCGGCGCGAGTGGATGCGCTGGCGCGCGACATCCGTCACTGCGCGATGCCCGCGGCGGCGTGATCGCGGCTTTGCGGGAAAGGTCGATCAGACCAGATAGGTGATGGTGGCCGCCAGGGCCGTCGCCACCGTGGCGATGGCAAAGCCCGACGATGAGAGCAGAAGCGTCGAGCGGGCGGTCGCCGGCTCGGACTCATCGGAATAGCCGAAAGCTTGGCCTGCGGCCTGTTCCAGGCGCATGAGTGAGAGGTGACGCGCTTGGGCGGCGGCGGGGGTCATCGGCGTGGCTCCCTTACGGTCAAGCTGACCTTGATGAGTTAACGTCCGGAAACCATTCTCTGTTCCCACACGCATCCTGGGCCGCGCTCCTCAACGTCTCGCCGCCCTGCCTTGGCCGCAGGATTGCCTGCCGGCCGCAGGCTTCGTGAGGCAGTCTTAACCATCCGCCCGCATCACTGAGATGACAGCGCGCGGACTGCACCGGGACGGTCGGACTTCGAACAAGGCCGACCCCTGTGATACTGCGACCGGCGAAAGCGGACGGGAGGCTTTTTGTTTCCTGTTTGTTCCTATACAACGAGGGTATGAAGAGCCATGCAGCCCGTCTCCGACCCGATTCGAGGAGCCGTCGCGTGAGCGATCCGGCACGCGACCTGTTCGGGCCGGGAAGCAAGCCGCCCGCCGCGGAGGCCGAGCGCCGCCGTCGCCTCACCTCTGTTGCAGCGCAGCCGACCCCCGCGCCGGAGATGGCGGAGGCCGGCTACGACGCCTCGGCGATCGAGGTTCTGGAGGGGCTGGAACCGGTGCGGCGCCGGCCGGGCATGTATATCGGCGGCACCGACGAGCGGGCGCTGCACCACCTTTTCGCCGAGGTGATCGACAACTCCATGGACGAGGCCGTCGCGGGCCATGCGAGCTTCATCGAGGTGGAGCTGGAGGAATCGGGCGCGCTGGTCGTCACCGATAACGGCCGCGGCATTCCCGTCGATCCGCATCCGAAATTCCCGGGCAAGTCCGCGCTCGAAGTCATCATGACCACGCTGCACGCGGGCGGTAAGTTCGACTCGAAGGTCTATGAGACGTCCGGCGGCCTGCACGGCGTCGGCATCTCGGTGGTCAATGCGCTCTCCGACGTGCTGGAGGTCGAGGTCGCCCGCAACCAGACCCTCTACCGCCAGACCTTTTCCCGCGGCCATGCGCAAGGATCGCTCGAGACGGTCGGCCGGGTGCAGAACCGGCGCGGCACGCGGGTGCGCTTCCATCCCGACGCCCAGATCTTCGGTTCGCTGAAGTTCGATCCGCGTCGCCTGTTCAAGATGGCCCGCTCCAAGGCCTACCTGTTCGGCGGTGTCGAGATCCGCTGGCGCTGCGCGCCGGCCCTGCTCGAAGGGCTCGACGACGTGCCGGCCGAGGCCGTGCACCGCTTCCCCGGCGGCCTGTCGGACTATCTCGCCCGCGATATCGAGGGGAAGGAACTCGTCCTCGACGCGATGTTCTCCGGCAAGGTGACGAAGCCCGGCTCGCACGGCTCGCTCGAATGGGCGGTCGCCTGGACGGTGGCCGACGACGGCGTCTCGCATTCCTACTGCAACACGATCCCGACGCCCGAGGGCGGCACCCACGAATCGGGCCTGCGCGTCGCCCTGCTCCGGGGCCTGCGCGAGCACGCCGAGCGCGTGAACCAGGCCAAGCGCATGAATGCGGTGACCACCGACGACGTGATGGCGACCTGCGCGTCCATGCTGTCGGTCTTCATCCGCGAGCCCGAGTTCCAGGGCCAGACCAAGGACAAGCTCGCGACGGTGGAGGCCTCCCGCATCGTCGAGACGGCGGTCCGCGACGCCTTCGACCACTGGCTCGCCGCCTCGCCGGCCCAGGCCAACAAGCTGCTCGACTGGGTGATCGACCGGGCCGAGGAGCGCCTGCGCCGCCGCCAGGAGAAGGAGGTCGCCCGTAAATCCGCCACGCGCAAGCTCCGCCTGCCTGGCAAGCTCGCCGATTGCTCGGCCGCCGGCACCGCCGGCTCGGAGATCTTCATCGTCGAGGGCGACTCGGCCGGCGGCTCGGCCAAGCAGGCGCGTGACCGCGCCACCCAGGCCGTGCTGCCGCTGCGGGGCAAGATCCTGAATGTGGCTTCGGCCAGCCGCGACAAGCTCGGCGCCAACCAGCTCATCTCGGACCTGACGCTGGCGCTCGGCTGCGGCACCGGTGCCAACTTCCGCGAGGGGGATCTGCGCTACGACAAGGTCATCATCATGACCGACGCGGACGTGGACGGCGCCCACATCGCCTCGCTGCTGATCACCTTCTTCTACCGGCAGATGCCGAAGCTGATCGACAAGGGCCACCTCTATCTGGCGATCCCGCCGCTCTACCGGATCAGCCAGGGCGCGAAGTCGGCCTATGCCCGCGACGACGCCGACAAGGAGCGGATCATCAAGACCGTGTTCAAGAACGGCAAGGTCGAGATCGGCCGCTTCAAGGGGCTGGGCGAGATGATGCCAGCGCAGCTGAAGGAGACCACGATGGACCCGCGCAAGCGCACGCTCCTGCGCGTCGCGGTCCTCGACGAGGCGCGGGAATCCACCGGCGACACGGTGGAGCGCCTTATGGGCAACAAGCCGGAGGCGCGGTTCGCGTTCATTACGGAGCGAGCGGCGTTCGCCGACGGGGCGGAGCTGGATATCTGAACCGCTCCGGCATCGCGGTGGGCAGGACGGCCTGCCGCGATCTCTGCGCGGCGCCTTCCGATTCCCATGGGCATGGTGCCGACCCGGCGCGAAACGGCCGTCTGATCAGCCCGGCGCGCCCGAGCAGGTGAGGAGAGTGACGGGATAGCGCGACATGTCGCGATCCTCGGATACGAACGATACGCTGAAAGACCAGGGGCTCGGATCGCTGGTCACCGCGAAGCGGACCCTCCTGCCCCGTCAAGGCGCGCCTCACCCCTTCCCCACGCTCACCACCGGCGTCGCCTCGCGGTCCCCCACGATCATGATGAGCATGTTCTGCGCCATGCTGGCGCGGCCCTGGTCGTCGAAGACGATGCCCGCCTGTCCGTCCTCCGGCCGCTCCAGCCGCGTGATGGTATCGCGCACGATGGCGACTGCGCCCTCCACGATCTGGCGGCGAGCGGCGATGATCGCGCCGGCCTGCTGGCGCTTGAGCATCGCGCCCGCGATCTCCGGTGCGTAGGCGAGATGCGTAATCCGCACGTCCTCGACGACGACGCCGGCGAGCGCGACGCGCTGGCCGAGTTCCGCGATCAGATCGGCGTGGATCGCATCGCGATCGGCCCGCAGCGAGGCGACGCGGGTGGCCTTCTCGGCGAGCCGGCGCTTGGCGTCGCCCGCCTCCTCGCCGACATTCTCCGCCTCGTCGTGGTCGTAGGGGCGGGTCGAGGCGATGTTGCGCAGGGCCGCCTCCGCCTGGAGCGAGACGAATTCGTGGTAGCTGCCGACGTCGAAGGTCGCGCGCGCCGCGTCCTGCACCCGCCAGATCGCGGCCGCCGCGATGGTGATCGGGTTGCCCATCAGATCGTTGACCGTGATGATCTTGGTCTCCTGCGCCTCGGTGGCGAGTGAAACCTTGGCCACCGCCGTCAGCGGATTGCGCCACCAGAAGCCGTCGCGGGCGATGGTGCCGTGATAGCGCCCGAACAGGGTCAGCACCGCCGCCTGCCGCGGCTTGAGCGTGATGAGCCCGGCGAGCAGCACGATCCCGACAATCAGCGCCGCCGCGGAGACGAGCAGGAAGGCGGGGCCAACACTGCCACGGCCGAAGACCAGCACGCCGCCGCCGATGAAGGTCAGGGCGGCCAGCGCGAGGCAGGGAATGGCGATGGAGAGCGCCAGCCAGCCGTTCAGGGCGCGATAGGGCACGTCCTGCGTCACGCTCGCTCCGGCCATGCCTGCGTCCCTCTCAGCTTCGCTCGGTCCGAAGCTTAAGGATGTGGCGCGTGCAATCCTAGTGAGATACCGGCATCCTCCGGAGCGGTGATGCCCTTGGCGTGCAGTGCACCCGATCGGCGGCATCGACGGGTTGATACGGCCGGAGGCCTCCTTTGAGCGAACCGCGCAAACAACTCCATCTCGGCGCGTTCATGCGCCCGATCGGCATCCATACCGCGTGGTGGCGCTATCCCGGCGGTTTTCCGGACGCGAACTTCAACCTCGACCACCTCGTGCGCTTCGCCCGCACCCTGGAAGCGGCCAAGTTCGACGCCTTCTTCATGGCCGACCATCTGGCGGTGATGAACATGCCGATGGAGGCGCTGAAGCGCTCGGCCACCGTCACCTCATTCGACCCGCTGACGCTGCTGCCCGCACTCGCCATGGTGACGGAGCGGATCGGGCTGATCGCCACCGCCTCGACCACCTATAACGAGCCCTACCATGTGGCCCGCAAGTTCGCCTCGCTCGACCACATCTCGCGGGGCCGAGCCGGCTGGAACCTCGTTACCTCCGGCAACCCGGACGAGGCGCTGAATTTCGGTCGCGACGCGCATCTCGACCACGCCACCCGCTACGCCCGCGCCCGCGAGTTCTTCGAGGTCGTCACCGGCCTGTGGGATTCCTGGGCCGACGACGCCTTCGTCCGCGACGTCGAGCAGGGGCTGTTCTTCGATCCCGAGAGACTCCGCACCCTCAACCACCGGGGCGAGTTCCTGAAGGTCAAGGGCCCGCTCAACGTCGCCCGTCCGGTGCAGGGCTGGCCGGTCATCGTGCAGGCGGGCGCGTCGGATGCCGGGCGCCAGCTCGCCGCCGAAACGGCCGAGATGGTGTTCGCCGCCGGTGGTCCGATCGCCGATGCGCAGGCCTTCTACGCCGATGTGAAAGGCCGCGCGGCGCGGGCCGGGCGTGACCCTGAGGGCATCAAGATCCTGCCCGGCGCCCTGGTGGTGGTCGGCGATACGGTCGAGGAAGCCCGGGCCAAGCGCGCGCATCTCGACAGCTTCGTCCACTATGACAGCGGCATCCACTCGCTTTCCGGCATGCTCGGCCATGACGTCTCCATGCATGATCCGGACGGGCCTCTGCCTGATAT
>JAGTAM010000252.1 GCA_023422485.1 Pseudomonadota bacterium
GGCCGGGGCAACAGCGCCAATCTCGAAGCCGTGCTCGCCGCGAAGCCGGACCTCATCTTCGATGTCGGCTCGACCGGCCCGACCTATGTGTCACTCGCCGAGCGGGTGCAGGGCCAGACTGGCATTCCTTACGCGCTCCTGGACGGCACGCTCGCCCGAACCGCCGAAACATACCGCATCCTCGGCCGGCTCGTCGGGCGCGAACAGGAGGCTGCCGAGAGGGCCGCCTATGCCGAGCAGCTTCTGGCGCGGACCGCCGCCCGTGTCGCGAGCGTGCCACCGGACAGGCGACCCCGAATCTATTACGCCCGCGGCCCGCGCGGGCTCGAGACGGGACGCGGCGGCTCCATCAATGTCGAGAGCCTGGACCTGCTCGGGGCCGTGAACGTCGCCGGTGCGACCGGAGGCGGGCTCGCCACCGTTTCGCTCGAGCAGGTTCTCGCCTGGGACCCGGAGGTGATCGTCACCATCGACCGGGATTTCGCCGCCGCCGTGCGCCAGGATCCGGCCTGGGCCTCGGTCAGGGCCGTGCGCGAGGGGCGGGTGCACCTGTCGCCGAAGCTTCCCTTCGGCTGGGTGGATTTCCCGCCCTCGGTCAACCGCCTGATCGGGCTCACCTGGCTCGGCAAGCTCCTCTATCCCGCGCTGTTCCCCGAAGACCTGGCGGCGAAAACGCGGGAGTTCTACCGGCGCTTCTACCACGTGATGCCGACCGACGAGGGGATCGCCCGGGTTCTGGCCGGCCGCGGATGAAGGTGCGGTCCGCCGTTCTCGGCCCGGCGCTGGCGCTCGGCGTGCTGCTCGCCGGGATCGCGCTCGCCTTCTCGGTCGGGCGCTATCCCGTAACGCCGGGGGAGCTTTTCCGCATCCTTCTCGGGCGCCTGACGAACACGCCGTCGGGCCTCCCGGCCGCCAGCGAGGCCGTCGTGCTGCAGATCCGCGGCCCGCGCGTCCTCGCCGCGCTCCTGATCGGCAGCGCGCTGGCGAGCGCCGGCGCAGCCTTCCAGGGTCTGTTCCGCAACCCGCTCGTCTCGCCCGACATCCTGGGCGCCTCCTCGGGCGCGGCCCTGGGTGCCGTGCTGGGGATCTTCTTCTCGCTCCCGATCCTCGGCATCGACCTGCTGAGCTTCGCGGGCGGGCTCCTGGCCGTGGGTCTCGTCTACGCGATCGGCTCAAGCCTGCGCGCCGGCGACGCGGTGCTGACGATCGTCCTGACCGGGGTCGTCGTGGGCGCGCTTCTTGGCGCCGGGATCGGCCTCATCAAGTACCTGGCCGATCCCTACAACCAGCTCCCCGCCATGACGTTCTGGCTGCTCGGCAGCCTCGCCGGGATCGCGCCGGGGGACATCCTCCCGCTTCTCGTACCGGTTCTTCTCGGGACGGCGGTCCTGCTCCTGCTGCGGTGGCGCATGAACGTGATGTCGCTGCCGGAAGAGGAGGCGAGGGCGCTCGGCGTCGCAACCGGCCCCCTGCGGGCCGCGATCGTTGCGGCCGCAACGCTCGTGACCTCGGCGAGCGTCGCCGCCTCGGGCGTCGTGGGCTGGGTCGGCCTCGTCGTGCCGCATCTCGCGCGGTTCCTGGTCGGCCCGAGCTTTCCGCGCCTCATCCCGACCTCCGCCATCCTCGGCGGCGGCTACCTGCTGCTCATCGACACCGTTGCCCGCACGGCCGCGCCGGTCGAGATCCCGCTCGGCATCCTTACGGCCGTGGTCGGCACGCCCTTCTTCATCGTGCTGCTCGCGCGCATGCGGGGCGGCTGGTCGTGATTCTCGCGGCGCGGAACCTCGCCTTCGGGTATCCGGGCCGGGAGGTCGGCCGCGACGTCGACCTCGATCTGGCGCCCGGCCGCGCGCTCGCCCTGCTCGGCCCGAACGGCGGCGGCAAGACCACGCTCCTGAAGACGCTGCTCGGCCTCATCCCGCCGCAGGGAGGGGAGGTGGTGCTGCAGGGCCGCCCGCTGGCCGGCATCCCGGTGGCGGAGCGCGCCCGCGTCATCGGCTACGTGCCGCAGGTCCATCTCGGCACCTTCGCGTTCACGGTCGCCGATGTGGTCCTGATGGGCCGGACCGCCCATCACGGCCCGTTCACGCAGCCCTCACGCCACGATCGGGAGGTCGCGGCCGCGGCTCTCGACCGGTTCGGTCTCACTGAATTGTCGGAGCGCCCCTACACGATGATCTCGGGCGGCGAGCGCCAGCTCGTGCTGATCGCCCGCGCGCTCGCGCAGGAGCCGCGTCTCGTCGTGCTCGACGAGCCGACGGCCCGCCTCGATTTCGGCAACCAGGGCCGGGTGCTGCGTGAGATCCGAGCCCTGACCCGCGCGGGACTGTCGGTGCTCTTCACCACCCATGACCCGAACCACGCGCTGCGCGTCGCCGACGAGGTCGCGACGCTCCGCGCCGGCCGCCTCCTCGCCCGCGGGCCAGCAGCCGAGGTGGTGACGCGCGTCCACCTCGAAGAACTCTACGGGGCGCCCGTGCGCGAAACCGGAATTGCGCCCGACCTCGCCTTCCAGCCCGGCTGACGAGAGATGATCGACAAGCTCGAATTCCTGCTGGCGCTCGCGCGGGAGCGTCATTTCGGCAAGGCCGCCGAGGCCTGCCGCGTGACGCAGCCCACGCTCTCGGCCGGCATCAAGTCCCTTGAGGACCAGATGGGCGTCCTCATCGTGCAGCGCTCGTCGCGCTTCCAGGGTTTTACCGCAGAGGGTGAGCGCATCCTCGACTGGGCGCGGCGGATCGTCGGCGACGCCAAGGCGATGAAGCAGGATGTCGATGCTCTGAAGCGCGGCCTGCACGGCCATGTCCGCATCGCCGTCATCCCAACGGCCCTGCCGATGGTGGCGCGGCTGACGACCCCCTTTCGCGAGAAGCACCCTGGCGTGCGCTTCACGATCCTGTCCCGCACCTCGATCGAGATCCTCGAACTCCTGGAGAACCTCGAGATCGATGCCGGCCTGAGCTATCTCGACAACGAGCCGCTGGGACAGGTGAGAACCGTGCCGCTCTACGACGAGCGCTATCGCCTGCTCACGGCTCGCACGGCCGAGTTCGGCGACCGGAGCAGCGTGACCTGGGCCGAGGTCGGCCGGCTGCCGCTCTGCCTGTTGACGCCGGACATGCAGAACCGGCGCATCATCGACCAGATGCTGCGCAATGCAGGGATCGAGCCGGAGCCGACGCTCGTCTCGAACTCCACGATCGTGATGGTGTCCCATGTCCGGACCGGCCGCTGGTCGAGCGTGCTGCCGCCGATCCTGGCGGACAGCATCGGCCTGCCCGAGACCGTGGCTTCGATCCCGATCGTCGAGCCGGACGTGACCCACTCGGTCGGCCTGATCGCGCCTCACCGCGAGCCGACCACACCCACCGTGACGGCGCTGGTGCGCGAAGCGAGGCAGCTCGCGCGCGAGCTCGAAGCCGAGGCACGATAGAGATGTTCTATCGCGCAACGGAAGAGCTGCATTGATCTGAGGTCGCTTCGCCCGTCTCCTTCGCAGATCAGAGTCATTCTGATCAGGATCGGACATGAAGCACGAGGCCTGGGATCCCGCCCTGGCGGCAGAGATCATCGCCAGGAACGCGACGCTCGACGGCGCGACGCTGCCGATCCTGCACGCGCTCCAGGAAACCTTCGGCTATATCGATCGCGCGGCCGTGCCGATGATCGCGGAAGCCGTGAACCTGTCCCGCGCCGAGATCCACGGCGTCGTGACGTTCTATCACGATTTCCGATCGGCGCCGGCCGGTAGCCATGTCGTAAAGCTCTGCCGGGCCGAGGCGTGCCAATCGGTCGGCGCGGTCGAACTGGCCGAGCATGCGAGGCGCAGCCTCGGGGTCGACTGGCACGGCACGACGCCCGACCACCGCATCACGCTTGAGCCGGTCTTCTGCCTGGGGCTCTGCGCCTGCGGGCCGGCTGCCCTCTTCGACGGCGAGCCGCTTTCGGGGCTCGATCCGGCGGCGTTCGATGCGGCGGTCGCGGAGCTCCGGGCGTGACCCGCATCTTCATCCCCAGGGACGCCCAGGCGCTGGCGCTCGGCGCCGAGAAGGTTGCGCGCGAGATCGCTCGGATCGCGGTCGAGCGCGGCGAGGCGGTGACGATCATCCGGACCGGTTCGCGCGGTCTGTTCAGGCTGGAGCCGATGATCGAGATCGAGACCGGGGGAGCGCGCGTCGCCTACGGACCCGTGAAGCCGGCCGATGTCGTCTCGCTCTTCGGTGCGGGCTGGCTCGCGGGCGGCGAACACCCGCTCCGCCTCGGCCGCCCCGAGGAGATCCCCTATCTGGCCCGCCAAACGCGCCTGACCTTCGCACGCTGCGGGATCGTCGATCCGCTCTCGCCCGCGGATTACGTCGCCCATGGCGGCTACCAGGGCCTGCAGCGCACGCTGGAGATGGCAGGGGCTCCCGAGGGCCAGACGGCCATCGTCGACGAGGTGAAGGCCTCGGGCCTTCGGGGCCGCGGCGGCGCCGGCTTTCCGACCGGCATCAAGTGGTCGACCGTGCTCCTCGCAGAGGCCGACCAGAAATACGTCGTCTGCAATGCCGACGAGGGCGACAGCGGCACCTTCGCCGACCGCATGCTGATGGAGGGCGACCCGTTCTCCCTGATCGAGGGCATGACGATTGCGGGCCTGGCGGTCGGGGCCACGAAGGGCTTCATCTACATCCGGTCCGAATATCCGCACGCCTTCCGCACGATGACCGACGCGATCGCGGCGGCCACGAAGACCGGCTATCTTGGACCCTCCGTCATGGGCTCGGGCCGGGCCTTCACGCTGGAGACGCGGCTCGGCGCGGGCGCCTATATCTGCGGCGAGGAGACCTCGCTGCTCGACAGCCTGGAGGGCAAGCGCGGCATGGTGCGGGCGAAGCCGCCGCTGCCCGCTATCAAGGGCCTCTTCGGCAAGCCGACGATCGTCAACAACGTGCTCTCGCTCGCGACCGTGCCCTGGATCATGGCGACCGGTGCCAAGGCCTATGCGGATTTCGGCATCGGCCGCTCGCGCGGCACGCTCGCCTTTCAGCTCGCCGGCAACATCCGATACGGCGGGCTCGTGGAACTGCCCTTCGGGCCTCCTCTCAGGGAGCTGATCGAGGAGTTCGGTGGCGGCACCCGTTCCGGGAGGCCGCTCCGGGCCGTGCAGGTCGGGGGACCGCTCGGCGCCTATTTTCCGCACGAGCTGCTCGACACGCCGCTCGACTACGAGGCGTTCGCGGCGAAGGGCGGGATGGTCGGGCATGGCGGGATCGTCGTGTTCGACGATGCCGTCGACATGGCCCCGCAGGCCCGTTTCGCCTTCGAGTTCTGCGCAGCCGAAAGCTGCGGCAAGTGCACGCCCTGCCGCATCGGCTCGACCCGCGGCGTCGAGACGATCGACAAGATCACGGCCGGGATCGAGCCCGAGAAGAACCTGACGCTCGTGCGTGACCTCTGCGAGGTCATGACG
>JAGTAM010000414.1 GCA_023422485.1 Pseudomonadota bacterium
AGGTCCACCTGCTCGCGGGTGCCCTGCACGTTCACGACATTGGCGAACTGCGTCGACATGCTGTCCTCACGCCACTCGATCGCACGCACCTGATCGGCTGCACCGGGCTTGCTGCTCTCGCTCACGACTGTCCCCTCATCTGCGCGCTCCACCGCGCGTCGTCATTCTGGACCGTTCCGCATCGCTTCCATGCCGGGGCCGGAGCGGATCGCGGAGTCTAAGTCCTCGTAAAGACATTGCACGAATAAAGCCGCCATTGAACGGCGGCTTGCCTTATGAGCTGAGCGAAACCAAGTCGCCTTGCATTTATGGCACACAGGGCGATAGGAGCTATTGCACGGCTTGTGCGATTCGATCACGAATGGAATGTGGCGGCGGCGATGGCCACAAAGAAGATTGAGTTGACCCAGCGTCTCAATTCAAGGCTTCCTTCACGGCCGAGCTGTCATCGGGCGATTCTCCGCTGCGCGTACCCGGCTTCATGCTGATGCCGATCGAAGGACGGCAGGCGTCGGAGGTGCCGGGTCCGGATTTTCCGTTCGTGGACCGCTTCCTCGAGAGCGAGGCCGCCGCACAGGCTCTCACCTTCGCCCTCGCCTCCGGTCTGATCGACCGGCTCGCCCGTCGCTCGGACATGGCGGCGGCCGAACTCGCCGACGCGTTCCGCCTCGATCCGCCGCGCTCCGCCTTCCTTTTCGGCCTCCTCGTCGGTGCCGGCATCGCGGCCGAGCCCGCCCCGGGCCGGATCGCCCTGAGTGCGGCGTTCCGCGCCGTGCTGCCCTGCCGCGACCTGATCGAGGCGAAACTCGCCTTCGCCGCCGCTGCGTCCGAGGATCTGCGTCGGCACTTCCCCGCCTTCGTCTCGGATCTGCCGGCCTTCATGGCGGCCTCTCGCACCTTCGAGCTGTTCCGCTACGACCGCTGCTTCGAGATCACCCCCGAGAACCTCGACGCCACCCGGCGCTGGGTCGCCTACACCACCAGCCTGACCCGCTACGAGGCCGGGCCCTGCCTCGACCGGATCGAGCCCGGACGCCACCGGCGCCTGCTCGATCTCGGCGGCAATAGCGGCGAGTTCGCCGCCCAGGCCTGCCGCCGTGCCCCGGCCCTGACCGCGACGGTGTTCGACCTGCCTGTCGTCTGCGCGCTCGGTCGCGAGAACCTTGCGGGCCGGCGGGAGGGGACGCGCGTCGCGTTCCGCCCCGGCGACATGCGGCGCGACCCCCTGCCGGATGGGCATGACCTCGTCACCTTCAAGTCGGTGCTGCACGATTGGCCGGCGGAGGAGGCCCGCGCCCTGCTCCAGCGCGCCGGTCATGCCCTGACGCCGGGCGGTCGCCTCGTGATCTATGAGCGGGCGCCGATGCGCCTGCACGAGCGTGCGCCCGGATATGTCCAATCGGCCGACCTCGTGTTCCAGCCCTTCTTCCGCGCGGCCGACTTCTATGCCGAGGCGTTGGCGGCGCTGGGCTTCGTCGAGTGCCGCGTCCGCAGCCTCGCACTGGAGATGCCGTTCCACCTGATCGAGGCGCGCAAGCCCGGCGGTGCTCCATGATCGCGCCCTTCGTCGTCGCGGTGACCGGACCGCCGGGCAGCGGAAAGACGACCTTGTCCCGCGCCCTGGCGGAGCGTCTCGGCGGCGCGCCGGTTCTGTCCTACGACGCCTACGAGACCATCACGGGCTGGCCGCCGGAGCAGGTGGCGGCGTGGCTCGCGGATGGTGCGCCCCTCGATGCGGTGCCCGTGCCGGGACTTGCCGAGGATCTGGCGCGGCTGCGGCGCGGTGAGCCGGTGCCGGATCGGGAGCGCGGCGGCACGCTGCGCCTGGCGCGGCGCGAGGCGCGCCCGGCCATCGTTCTCGACACCCTTCTCGGCCGGGCTCATCCCGGCACGGGGAGGCAGATCGACCACCTGGTCTGGCTCGACCTGCCGCTGGATCGCGCGCTGGCGCGCAAGCTGCGCAGCTTCACCGAGGAGGCACGGCGCGACCCGTCCGCGGCGCCCGGATTCCTCGCCGCGCTCGATGCCTATCTCGGCCGCTACGACATCCTGCTTCACCCGACCTACGCGCTGCAGCGCGACCGGGTGAGGCCGGCGGCCGACCAGATCCTCGGGGCCGGCACGCTCGCCGAGCACCTCGCGGCCATCGAATCCACCCTCCAACCCACCCTCACAGCTGCGCCGACGGCGTGAGGGGCGACGCCTCGCGGAGCCGACAACCCGATGTTCAGGTCCGAACGCTCCGCGCCTCCGCGCTTGGTCGTCGCCGGCGGCGGCCCCGCCGGCTGGATGGCCGCTTTCTATCTCAGGCGCGTCCTGCGCCGGGCCGGCTGGAGCGTGACTCTCGTCGGGGCCGCCCCGGCAGCGGGCACGCCCGTCGCCCTGGCGACCCGCCCGTCCTTCACCCGCTTCCTCAACGGGTTCGGCATCGACGAGGCGATCTTCATGCGCCGCTGCGCGGCGACCTATCGGCTCGCCAGCCGCTACGACGACTGGTTTGCCGAAGGAGAGGGGCACTGGCATCCCTTCGGCGCCTGCGGTCCGAGGATCGCCGGCCGCGACCTGTTCCATTACTGGATGAAGCTCCGCGGCGCGGGCGCCGAGGCGGAAGCCGGACGCTATTCGGACTACGCACCTCAGGCGCTGATGGCGGCCGCCGGACGCGGCCCCCGCCCGGAGGCGGAGCGATCCTCGCTCACCGAGTCCGGCGAGTACGGCTATCACCTCGACCGGGCCGCCCTCGTCCGTTTCCTGCGCGAGCTGGCGCTCGCCGAGGGCGTGCGCGCGGTGACCGGCCGCGTCAGCGGGATCGAACGCGACCTCTACGGCGATGTCGCCGCCCTCGTCCTCGACACAGGGCAGACGATCGAGGGCGACATCTTCCTCGATTGTACCGGCGCGGCATCGCAGCTGATCGGCACCGCCCTCGGCGAGGCTTGGAATGCCGGCAGCGGTCCCGGCGACCGGGTGGTCCGCTTGTCCCTGCCGCGATCGCCCGAGGCACCGCCCTTCACCGCCTATCGCGGCCGGGCGGAGGGATGGACGGCGTCGCTGCCGCTGGCCGACCGTACGGAGCACCACTTCGTCTACGACGGCCGGACCACGGCGCCGGACGCCGCGGCGGAGGTCCTGCGACGCGCCTCTGGTGGCGAGGCGAATATCACGGATGCGGCGCTGCGAACCGGTCGCCGCGCGGCGCCGTGGCAGCGCAACGTCGTCGCCCTCGGTGCCGCGGCCGGAACCGTCGAGCCGCTCGTCGGCTTCGATCTCGATCTCGTCCTGGCCGGACTGGAGGCGTTCCTCGCCTACCTGCCGCGGCTGGGGGAGGGGGGCGACGTGCTCCGCCGTGCCTACAACGCGCGGCTGAACCGCTCCCACGACGATGCCGCCGAGGCGGTGGCCGCGCATTACGTCCTCGGTCGACGCCCGGACCGGTTCTGGGCGAATGCCCGCGCCGTGACGATTCCCGACCGGCTCGCCGACCGCCTCGACCTCTACGAATTGGCCGGTCACGTCGCCCTGAGCGAGGAGGCGCTGTTCGCCGAGGGGGACTACTACCTGCTGTTCTCCGGGGCCGAGTTCCTGCCGCGCCGGCCCTTCGCCCCGGTCGATGTCGCCGATGGCCGCGAGGTCGCGCGGCTGCTGGCGAGCATCCGCGCGCAATCGAGCCGGGTCGCGCAGACCATGGCGCCGCATGTTCGCCTGATCGAGGCGCTGCACGG
>JAGTAM010000426.1 GCA_023422485.1 Pseudomonadota bacterium
ATGTCGCGATCCGCTGTCGGATTCGCGTCACAGCGGCCAGGAAACGTCGCGATAGGCCCCGTCCCAGAACCCGTATTCGAGGCGGGTTGCGTGGGCGTAGGCCGCGTGCATGCGCTCCCGCAGGGAACGCGAGGCGTCCGCCGCCGCCTCGTCGGTCGCGGCGATCATCGCGGCCACCGCTGCGCCGAATTCCTTGCCGGCATAGGTGTCGATCCAGGCACGGTAGGGATTGTCGGCGCCCGCGCGGGAGAAGATGTCGCGACCGACCTCGGCATAGATCCAGAAACAGGGCAGGAGCGCCCCGAGCACGACTTCGTAGGGCTCGGCATAGGCCGCCGCCGTCAGCCACGCGACGTAATGGTCGCAAGGAGGCGAGAGCGGCGTCGCGGCGAAAGTCCCGGCATCGATTCCGTAGGCCTGGAAGAAGCCGCCGTGCAGCGCGCGCTCGACCACGATGGCGGTCTCGGCGCCGCGGGCGAATTGCACGATCCGGTCGGGGTGCGGCGCCTTGGCGGCGGCGAGGGCCAGCGCCCGGCCGAAACCGATCAGGTAATGCGCATCCTGGACGATGTAGCGGCGGAAGCGTTCAGGCGCGAGCGAGCCCTCCGCCAGCTCCGCGTTGAACGGCATCGTCCGAATGGTCTCGTAGGCCGCGAGATTGCGGGCCCAGGCCTCCTGCGTGAAGCGCCCGGCAGAGGTGGTGTCGGCCAAGAACGGCGCTCCGTCTTCGAGAGAAATCAGCCCTGCCTTTGCGCCTGCGTCACCGCCACGTGGATCAGCTCGGCCAGCGTGCGGACCTTCAGCTTCTGGCGCATCTGCGAGCAGGCGTTGGTGACGGTCTTGTAGCTGACCGAGAGGTCGGCGGCGATGGCGCCGTAGGACTTGCCCTGCGCGAGGCGGGCGAGGATCTGCTGCTCGCGCGGCGTGAGCTGGGTCTCCGGGGTGCGGCGCGGATCGGCGCGCAGCATGGCGACCTCGGTGGCCAGCCGCCGGTCGAGGTAGACCTCGCCCGCACGCACCCGTTCGAAGGCCTGGAACAATTCGTTCGAGGCGTGATCCTTCAGGACGTATCCGAGCGCCCCGGCCTCCAGTGCCCGCGAGACGATGACCGGATCGTTGTGCATCGAGAAGACGAGGACGCGGGTCTCGGGCTCGATGGCGCGCATGCGCCGGATCAGGGCGAGGCCGGCCAGCCCGCTGCCCTGGAAGGTCAGGTCGCAGATCACTACCGGCGGGCGCAGGCGGTGGAAGGCGCGGTAGCCGGAGACGACGCCGGTCGCCTCCACCACGGTCTCGATCCCGGCATCCTCCAGCACGCGGCGGCAGCCCTGCAGGACGATCGGGTGATCGTCGATGACCAGAACCGGGACGGGTCCGCCCTTGCTCGACGCCGCTTTCATCACGGGGCTGCTGACCGGGGCGTTCATCTTACACGCATCACTTGGGTTGCGGCGCGGGCGGAGGCAAAACCTCGCTGCCGTCGCGCTCGGGATCGATCGGGAGGGTGATCCGGACAACGGTTCCGGAGGCGCCGTTGTCAAGAGAAGCCGTGTCGAGGCGGAAATGGCCGCCCAGCGCCTCGACCCGCTCGCGCATTCCGGACAGGCCGAGGCCGACGCGGTGGCCGGGCGCGATGCCGGTGCCGTCATCCTCGACGCTGATCCGAAGGGTCGTCAGGCCGGCGGGATCGATCTCCTGCGCCACGCGGGCCCGGACATGGCGAGCATCGCCGTGGCGCACGGCGTTGGTGCTGCTCTCCTGGATGCAGCGGAACACGGTGAGGTCGACGATGTCACCGTAGCCCTGCGCGAGACCTTCGAACGCCCCGTCGAAACGGGTGTCGGGATGGCGCCGCTGGAAGTCGCGCAGGAGGAGGCTGAGGCAATCGGCGAGCGGCACTTCGCCGAGGCCGTGCGGGCGCAGGCGGTTGAGGAGGTCGCGGTTGAGGAGCTGAACCTGGCCGACGATGCTGCCGATATCCCCGGCCCGCGCCGCGAGCCGGCCGCGGTCGATCTCGCCGGGATTGGCGGCGAGCCGCGCCACGGAGGCCGCGTTCGCCTCCAAGGCGAACAGGCAGGGGCCGAACTCGTCGTGGAGTTCCAACGCGATGCGGGCGCGCTCGTCGTCCTGGGCCGTCAGGAGCTGGCGGTTGAGGCGGCCGTTGGCGGCCCGTGCCTCGGAGAGCGCCCCGGCCACGCGGTTGAACCGCTCGGCGATCACCGCCAGTTCGCGGGAGGCGGGCGGGTCGAGATGGGCGGTGTAGTCGGGCCGCGCCAGCCGGGTCAGCCCGTCGGCGAGGCGGCCGAGCGGCCGCAGGATGCGCCCGAGCGCCAGGGTGAGGGCGGCCAGCACCGCGAGGTTCAGGATCAGGCTGGCGAGTGCCAGCGAGCGGGCATAACCCCACACCTCCTCGATCTCGTCGAGGGGCTGGGTCGTGATCGCGGCGGTGCCGATCCGCTCGCCGCGTACGACGATCGGCAGATCGTGCTGGTGCGGCTCGGGGGCGATCAGTCGGACGAACCAGCGCGGCGCCGTGCGCTGCTCGCGCCCCTGCCCGGAGGGACCGAAGCCGATCCGCCGCCCTTCCGCATCGAGGATCGTCACGCGCACGTGGCGCAGGGCCTGAAAGCGCAGGTCGAGGGTGTGGAGCACGCTCTCGGGGCTCGGGCTGCGCAGGGAGCGGATGGTGTCGGCCACCAGGGGCTCGACGGTGGCGAGACTGGCCGCCATCTCGACCTTCACGGCGCTGCGCGCGGTCAGAACGATCACGCCGCAGGAGACCAGGGCAGCGACGACGTCGATGGCGAGCACGATCAGGATCAGGCGCGTGCGCGTCGGCCAGCCGGCCCAGAACGGTACGGCGGCCCGATCCTGCGCCTCGTCGGCCTTGGGATCGGACGTCGGTTGCGCCATCATCGGCGACAGATCGGGTTGCAGTGCGGCGGGATTCGGCACGGGCCCTCGCAGTCGGTCAGGCCACCGCCCGCCGAGGGCGCCGCGGACCGGCTCGGCCCGGGACAATTCGGCAAGCCGACATCGGATAAAAGTCTCAGATCTCTACTCTTTCGGCACGGACGGCACCGTGGCCGATCGTTGGGCGAAAGTCCATGCCGGGGCCGCGCCGCAGGGTCGCACGGCCCACTGATGTTTCTCTTATGGTCGCCGGCCTTGAAGCGGCGCGAGAGCACTCCCGGGTTACACGCTCCGTTAAACCGAGTCCGATAAGAACGTCGGCGAGAACAGATCCGAGCGAGACTTGTCCGCGGCGCACGCCGTCCGGTCAGCTTTGGCTGCCTCGGAGATTTCGCTAGATTCGTGTGGATGGCCGGCGCCTGAATTCTGTTCAGGCCGCATGGACATCTTGCCGCCGCATTGCCGAGGCCGTGTTGTTGCAGGGGTACAACGTGCAAGAGGCCGGCCGCATGTCGGTGGCGATTCATCCGTCCGAAGCCCGTCCGTCCGAGGCGAGAGCCCAGGCCCGGTTCCGGCTGCCCGTGATCGCGGGCGTCGCCGGCGGGGGCGTGGCCCTCGTCGTCTTCGCTGTCGGGGCGTTCTCGTTCTTCTCCGATCTCGCCGATCCGCGGAGCCGTCCGACCCGGATCGCACCGGTCGCCTCGCAATGGCCCGACCTGAAGGACGGTGTGCCGGCCCTGGCGCCGCCGACGGGCGGACCCGTGACCGCCCCGCGCCGGGCAAGCCTTCCGTCCGCCGAACCCACGCCCTCGCCTCCGGTACCAGCCCAGGCCGCAACCCCCATCCCGGTCGCGGCACCGGCGCAAGCCACGGCACCCGTCCAAGCCGCAGCGCCTGTGCAAGCGACGCTGCCCGCTCAAGCCACGCCAACGACCCAAGCGGTGCTGCCGGCCCGAGGCGCGGCAAGGGTTCAAGCCGCCGCGGCGCTGTCGGCGCGGGGCAACCCTCCGATCGAACCCGCCCCCACGGTCCCGGCCACGGGCCGCACGGCGGCGGCGCTCCCCCCCGCCAAGGTCACGGTCCCTCTGCCTCCGAGCCGGAGCGAGACCGTCCGGGCCAAGACGGAACAGCCCGCCAAGTTCGTGTCGCTGCCCGCACCGAAGGCGAAGCCCGAGATCGCCAAGGCCGAGAATAAGCCCGAGACCAAGCTCGAGGCGAAGGCCGAGACCGCGAAAGCCGATGCCGCCCGCAAGGCCGTGCCGGCTCCCCGCAACCGGACGGCGGAGACGCGGCCGCCCCAGACCGCTTCGGCGCAGCCGCCCGCAGCCAACCCGGCGCAGGATTCGGCGGACGAGCCCGAACTGCTCGGCGTCAAGATTCCGGGCGGTCGACAGATCCGCGAAGGCTGGGACGCCGCCGTGAACGGCCTGCTCGGCAAAAAGTCCGGCAGCGAGTAGCCGTTCGTAGACCGATCCGGTGCGGACGCGCCGGAGCGGGCCTTCCCTACGATGTTCCGTTTAACCGCCTCGGTCTCGCCTCCGTCATCGCGAGGCGAAGCCGTGGCGATCCAGGGCGCGACGTTTCCGGAGAGTTGCGCCCTCGATCGCTTCGGTTCGGCCCCCGCTGCCGTCATTCCACGGCGACGGAGGCGTTCAACCCACGACCGGCCTCCACGTCCTGTCCCAGCATCGAATCGCAGGTGGATCCCAGGTTCCGCTGTACAGTGCCGGGGAGATGGCGAGGGGGCTGATCCCTACCGATCCGCCCCTCACCATCCGCCGGCAACGTGATCGCGCGGCGGCCTCGCTCAGCCGCCCCGTCCGGTTTTGGTCGCCTCGCGGCGGTGGCGCTGGGCGCGGGGGCTCTTCGGCGCCTTGGCGGGCGCGGGACCGTCCCCTTGCATCCGCTCGATGCGGACATCCGCCGGCCCGCGCCGGGCGAAGGCGGCGGCGAAATCCTCCGCGGCGCTGGCCCGCACCTCGAAGGCGGTCTCGTTGTCGAAGATCCGGATCGCGCCGATATCGCCGCGCCCGATCTGCCCGCGACGGGTCAGCATCGGCAGCAGGCGGCGCGGCTCGACCCGGTCGCGGCGGCCGAGATTGAGCCGGAACCAGGCGGCCGGCTCGTCCTCGCCGATCCGCGGGGCTCCGACCGGGACGCCGCGGGAATCCGGACGGCGGCTGGTCTCGTAGGCCGGATCGCTGACTTCCTCCGGCACGGGGATGCGCGAGCGGTAGAGCCGGGCGAAGGCGGCGGCGAGACGCTCGGGCGGGCAGCGCTCCATCAGCGCCTCGGCCCACTCCCGCTCCCACTCCCGGTCCTCTTCCGTCTCGGGCTCGGCGAGCAGCGGATCGGACATCATCCGCTCGCGGTCGAGGGCGCGGATCTCGTCCGCATTCGGCGGACCGCTCCAATCGGGGCTGACCTTGGCGATGGCGAACATCTGCTCGGCGCGCCGCCGCCGCGCGGGCGGCACCAGCACGACGCTCGTGCCTTTGCGGCCGGCGCGGCCGGTACGGCCGGAGCGGTGCTGCATCACCTCGGCATCGTGCGGCAGGTCGGCGTGGATGACGAGATCGAGCCCCGGCAGATCGATGCCGCGGGCGGCAACGTCGGTGGCGACGCAGACGCGGGCGCGACCGTCGCGCAGGGCCTGGAGCGCCGCATTGCGCTCACCCTGGCCGAGTTCGCCCGAGAGCGCCACGGCCGAGAAGCCGCGCTCGGTCAGCGAGGCCTGGAGATGGCGCACCCCGTCGCGGGTGTTGCAGAACACGATCGCCACCGGCGCATCGACGTAGCGCAGCACGTTGACGACGGCGTGCTCGACCTCGCGCGGCATCACCCGCACCGCGCGGTAGACGATGTCGGCATGGCCGCGGGTCTCGCCGGCGACGGCAAGCCGCAGGGCGTCGCGCTGGTAGCTCTCGGCGAGTGCGACGATGGCCTTCGGCAGGGTCGCCGAGAACAGCAGGGTGCGCCGATCCGCCGGGGTCTCCGCGAGGATGAATTCGAGATCCTCGCGAAAGCCCATATCGAGCATCTCGTCAGCCTCGACGAGGACGACGGCGCGCAGCTCGTCGGTGACGAGCCGGCCCCGCTCCATATGGTCGCGCAGACGCCCCGGCGTACCGACGACGATGTGGACGCCGGCCTCCAGCGCGCGGGCCTCGCGGCGCGGATCCATGCCGCCGACACAGGGGACGACGCGGGCGCCAGTCTGCGCGTAGAGCCAAGTCAGCTCCCGCTGCACCTGGAGCGCCAGTTCACGGGTCGGTGCGATGACGAGGGCCAGCGGCGCGGCCGGCGGCGGCAGGGCCTCCTCGGGCCCGAGCAGCGTGCCGGCGATGGCGAGACCGAAGGCGACGGTCTTGCCCGAGCCGGTCTGGGCCGAGACGAGCAGGTCGCGGTCCGGCGCGGCGTCGAGCACCGCCTGCTGGACGGGGGTCGGCTCGGCATAGTTGCGCTCGGTGAGCGCCCGGGCGAGGGGGGAGGGCAGAGATGGAAATGGCAAGGGAGGTGCGCCTTCGGACCGGCGATCATCGGCCGGATCGGAATTAAGCCCCGCTTCTAGCCGCAAGCGGACGCGCCGACCACTACCTGCACCGCGTGGGGGCGTTGCATGCGGGCCAGAGCCTCTCGCCTGCGTGATGAACTGCGGAGCGACGAGCGCGCCTACGCCGCCCGCTCCTCCACCAGGGCGACGATATCCTCCCAGCGCGAGAGGAAGGCGGCGACGCAGGCCGGGTCGAAATGCCGCCCGGACTCGGCCTCCAGGTGGGCGCGCGCCCGGTCCAGGGACCATGCGGGCTTGTAGCTTCTCGCGGAGATCAGCGCATCGAACACGTCGGCGACGGCGACGATCCGGCCGGAGCAGGGGATCTCCTCGCCCCTGAGGCCACGGGGATAGCCGGTGCCGTCCCAGCGCTCGTGGTGGGTCAGTGCGATCTCGGCGGCGATCTGGAGCAGGCGCGAGGAGCTGTCGTGCAGCATGTGGTAGCCGCGCAAGGCGTGCTGGCGCATCTCCTCCCACTCCTCGGGCGTGAGCGGGCCGGCCTTCATCAGGATATGATCGGGAACCCCGATCTTGCCGATGTCGTGCATGGTCGAGGCGAGAGCGACGTCGTCGGCTTCCGCGGGTGACAGGCCAAGCCCCTCGGCCACGGCGATGACGCAGCCGGCCACACGGGTCAGGTGGTCGCCGGCCCGGTCGTCGCGGAATTCCGCCGCCAGCATCAGACGACGGATCAGTTCTCGCTCCCGAGCCGTCGCTTCGGCCGCCGCGCGCGCCGCGTCGCGCCGCATCGCCTTCGCGCGGTCGTCGTTCTCGCGGCGCGCCAGGGCGAGGTCGATCAGCACTCCGACCCGGTCCTGCAATTCGCCGGCGTCGAAGGGTTTGGACAGCACGTCGGTGGCGCCGGCCTCCCGGCCGATCCGGCGCAGGGTCCGCGGCTCACCGCCGGCCACTAGCAGGACGGGCGTGCGCGCGAGACTGTCCTGCTCCCGCAGGGCGCGGATCAGGGCGGGCGCGTCGAAGCGCTCGGGCTCGGCTTCCACCACGATCACGGCGGGCGCCTCGGCGACCAGTTCCTCGATGACGCGACCCGAGACGGCGACGATGCTGGCGCTGCAGGGCTGGCCGCGCAGGGCGAGGACGAGGGGGGCCGGGGTTCGCGCCGCCACGACGGCGACGACCGCGTTCCCGCTTCCTTCCGCGCCGCCCGTCATCGCGTCATCCATGGCGATTTCGGCGCCGCCCGCCGACTCCCGATCGCCGCATCATGCGTGCCTGAACATAGTTAACCAAAATTGAAAAGATTCGACCGATTTTCCGTCGCTCCGGGCAAGCGGGCGGGCCGCAGGCCGGCCGCCCTTATTTCGGGCCGGCTCCGGTCTCTTGCCTCGCACCGGCCGATCCGAAAACCAGCCACCCCATTCCAGGCCGGTGCCGGTCTCTTGCCTCGCGCCGGCCGATCCGAAAACCGGCCACCACTCCTCGGGCCGGTGCCGGTCTCTGCTCCGCACCGGCCGATCCGAAAACCGGCCACCACTTTTCGGGCCGGTGCGCTAGATCCCCGGCATGACCGACGCCTTCGCCCTCGATCCGCGGCTCGCCGCCGACACCCATCCCGTGGGCGATCTCGCCCTCTGCTCCGTCCTCCTCATGGACGATGCGCGCTTCCCCTGGCTGATCCTCGTGCCACGGCGACCGCGCTTGAGCGAACTCACCGATCTCACGCCCGAGGATGCGCGCCTCGCCTTCGAGGAAATCCGCATCGCGGTCGGGGTCGTGCAGGCGCTCGCCCAGCCGGATAAGGTGAACGTCGCGGCGCTCGGCAACGTGGTGTCGCAACTCCACGTCCACATCGTGGCCCGCTTCCGCTCGGATCCGGCCTGGCCCGGACCGGTCTGGGGCGTCGGCGAGCCAAAGCCTTATCCGCCGCATGCCCGCGCCGCCCTGCTCGAACGGGCCGCCGCCCTGTTCGTGGCCGCGTGAGGGGCTCGGCCATGACCGGCTCGCCCGACATCACCGGCCGGGACGCGCTCGCCTACGCTGCGAGCCGCCTCGTACGCCACTCCGCCGAGTTCGGCCCGGCGCCCGTCCTGGCCGAGGCCGGGCCCGCGGCGCGCCTCGTGCTGATGGCGGGCGAGACGGTGATCCTGCGCATCGATCCGGAGGCCACCGGGACGGCCCTGCTCGGGCCGGACGAAGCGGAGCGGGCGGGCGAGCGCGCCGTCGAGATCTTCCTCGGCCGGGTCGAGGGGCGGCCGGTCTTTGCCGGCGCGGTGGCGGAGGAGGCTGCCTCCCTGTTTCCGGCTCCCGGCTACCGCGCCCTCGACCTGCGGGCGCTCGCCGCCGAGGGCGCCGTCGCCCGCGAGGAGCAGGGACTGATCGCCACCGCCAAGTCTCTGCTGGCCTGGCACGCGCGCCACCGCTTCTGCGCCAATTGCGGCAGCCCGACCGCCATCGCCGCCGGGGGCTTCCGGCGGGAATGCGGCACGTGCGGGCTGCACCACTTCCCCCGCACCGATCCGGTGGCGATCATGCTGGTGCGGCGGGGTGACGCCTGCCTGCTCGGGCGCGGCCGGCACTTCAAGCCGGGGATGTATTCCTGCCTAGCCGGCTTCATCGAGCCCGGCGAGACCGTCGAGGACGCGGTGCGCCGCGAGACCCGCGAGGAGACCGGCATCACAGTCGGCGCGGTCGCCTATCACGCCTCGCAGCCCTGGCCGTTCCCAGCCTCGCTGATGCTCGGATGCGTGGCGGAGGGCCTCACCGAGGATGTCCGGACCGATCCCGACGAGTTGGAGGATGCCCGCTGGTTCCCGCGTGCGGAGGTGGTGCGAATGATTGCGGGCACGCACCCGGAAGGCCTGACCGTACAGCCGCCGACCGCCATCGCCCATCTGTTGCTGCGCGACTGGGTGGACGGCGTCATCGCGGCGCCGCCGGCCCCGCAGGGGTGAGCCCGGCCCGCACGCGCTTCACGGACGCGTGCGGATGGTGTAGGCGCCCCCACTTGACCGAGAAATCGGCCAAGAAGTCGGCCAAGAAAATCGGCCGGGGAAGCCGAGCCTTGTCGGGCAGCCTGGGGACATCGTGTCCCGGGCCTCACAGGCCGGATGGGCCGCCGGGAGCGAGAAGCATGACCGCCCGCATCGATGCCGCTTTCGCCCGCTGCCGCGCGGAAGGACGGGCCGCCCTCGTCACCTACGTCATGGCGGGCGATCCCGATCCGGAAACCTCGCTCAGGGTGCTCGAAGCCCTGCCGAAGGCCGGGGCCGACATCGTCGAGTTCGGCCTGCCGTTCACCGATCCCATGGCCGACGGGCCGGCGATCCAGGCGGCGGGCCTGCGCGCCCTGAAGGCGGGCCAGGACCTCAAGGGCACGCTGGCGCTGGTGCGCCGCTTCCGCGCGGGCGACGACCGGACGCCGGTGGTGCTGATGGGCTACTACAATCCGATCCATACCTACGGCGTGCCCCGCTTCCTCGAGGATGCGCTCGCCGCCGGCATCGACGGCCTGATCGTCGTCGACCTGCCGCCGGAGGAGGACGATGAACTCTGCCTGCCGGCCCGCGAGAAGGGTCTCGCCTTCATCCGGCTTGCGACCCCGACGACCGACGACCGGCGCCTGCCGGCCGTGCTCGCGAACACGGCGGGCTTCGTCTACTACGTGTCGATCACCGGCGTGACCGGCACCGCGACCCCCGATTTCGGCCGGGTCTCGCAGGCGGTCGGCCGGATCTCGGCGCAGACCGACCTGCCCGTCGTCGTCGGCTTCGGGGTGAAGACCGGCGCGCATGCCGCCGAGATCGCCCGCGGCGCCGACGGCGTCGTCGTCGGTTCGGCCCTCGTCGATGCGTTGGCGCGCAGCCTCGAGCCCGGCGACCGGGCCGGCAGCGATACGGTGGAGGCGGTCTCCGCCCTGGTGCGCGAGCTGGCCGAGGGCGTGCGCAGCACCAGAAAGGCGCCGGCCGAGGCCTGAGCGCCCCTCATTCCGCCGCCCGCCTCGCCGGACGATGCGCTCGAAGAGCCCCTTCGAAGCGTCCCTTCGGAGGAAAACTTGGCATCGAGGCGGCGGCGATCCGATATCAGCGTGGCGAGAGACCGCACCCAGGCGGAACGCGGTCAGACAGGGAGTCCGACGCCATGGTCGAGCCGATGAACTGGATCTCGGAGGTCGTGCGGCCCCGGATCAAGACGCTGTTCAAGCGCGAGACGCCGGAGAACCTCTGGATCAAGTGCCCCGACACCGGCCAGATGGTCTTCCATAAGGAAGTCGAGCAGAACCATTGGGTCATCCCCGGCTCCGAGCACCATCTCAAGATGAGCGCGACGGCGCGCCTGAAGATGATGTTCGACGAGGGCACCTGGATCGACGTTCCGCTGCCGGAGGTGCCGGCCGACCCGCTCAAGTTCCGCGACGAGAAGCGCTACGTCGACCGCCTCAAGGAGGCGCGGGCCAAGACCGGAATGGCGGACGCCTTCAAGATCGGCTTCGGCCGTGTCGGCGGCCTGCCGATGACGATCGCGGCCCAGGAATTCGGCTTCATGGCGGGCTCCCTCGGGATGGCCGGCGGCGAGGCCTTCGTCCGCGGCGCCGAGACGGCCCTGGAGAAGCGCACCCCCTACGTGCTGTTCGCCGCCTCCGGCGGGGCGCGGATGCAGGAGGGCATCCTCTCCTTGATGCAGATGCCGCGCACCACGGTGGCCGTGCGCCGGCTCAACGCCGCGCGGCTCCCCTACATCGTGGTCCTGACCAATCCGACCACGGGCGGCGTCACCGCCTCCTACGCCATGCTCGGCGACGTGCACTTGGCCGAACCCGGCGCGCTGATCTGCTTTGCCGGCCCGCGCGTCATCGAGCAGACGATCCGCGAGAAGCTGCCTGACGGCTTCCAGCGGGCCGAATACCTGCGTGAGCACGGCATGGTCGATCAGGTCGTGCATCGCCACCAGCTCAAGGAGACGATCAGCCGGCTCTGCGGCCTGCTGATGGACGTCCGGCAGGCCCCTGCCGGAGAGCCGCCGGCGCCGACGGCCCCCGAGCCGCTGCCGGACGCCGCCTGAGCGTCTCTCACAAAACTCCCGTTGCGCTGTCTTCGCCAGAGCGAGAACCGTCGGCAATCGGGAGTTTTATGAGGCACTCTGAAACCGATTCGCGACAGAAGGTCTTCGCGCGAGATGGACTCCTCCGACGCGCTGATGGCGCGCTTCCTCGCCCTGCATCCGCGCACGATCGACCTGTCGCTCGGGCGCATCGAGCGCCTGCTGGCGGCCCTCAACCATCCTGAGCGGCGCCTGCCGCCGGTGATCCACGTCGCCGGCACCAACGGCAAGGGCTCGACCATCGCCTTCATGCGGGCGATCCT
>JAGTAM010000536.1 GCA_023422485.1 Pseudomonadota bacterium
ATCCAAGTGGCTTAGGCCGGCCCGTGGTGCTGTCGCGGGCAGTCTGGCGCTCCATCTCGGCGTTCACCTCCGCCCCGAGAAGCGCGATCACAACCGAGAGCCAGATCCAGGTCATGAAGCCGACACCGGCACCGAGCGAGCCGTAGACACGATTGTAGCTGTCGAAGCTCGCCACGTACCATGAGAACAGGACGGAGGCGCAAACCCAGGAGAGTGCAGCGATGACGCTGCCCCAACTGACCCAGCGCCATTTCGCCTCTCGCCGGCTTGGACCGTAGCGGTAGGTCAGGGACAGGCTGAGGCTGACGAGGATTATCAGGGCCGGCCACCGCAGGACCCGGAGCGCGGACTCGGTGAGTCCTTCCAAGCCGATATGGCTCAGCACGACCGGCAGAACCACCACCATGCCGGTCGCCGCGAGAACGAAGACAACACCGCTCAAAGTGAACAGAAAAGTGGTCGCGTAGAAGCGCACCAGCGAGCGCTTCTCGCGCTCTTGGTAGATGACATTGAGCGCATCGAAGAACGCGCTGACCCCGGAATTCGCGCTCCAGAAGGCAATGAGCAGGCTGAGGAGCGAGGCGGTGCTCAGAGCCCCGGTACTCTGCCGAGCGATGCGCACGAACCGCTCGGACAGGAGGTCGAGCACGCCGTTCGGCAACACACCCGAGAGCAGGCTCAGGTGTTGAGCGATAGCTGATGGATCCGAGAACAGAGCGTAGAGCGAGACAATCGTGGCCAGCGCCGGAAAGATCGCGAGCAGGGCGAAGAACGCGACGCTGCCGGCCGTGGCCAACACCCGGTCGCGCGGCAGGGAGAGGACGACGCGCCAGAAGATGTCTCGCCAGCCGAGAGCCGGGATCTCGCTCGGCTGCTCCGCCATGCGGCCACGGCCGGGCTCGTGTCCTCGCGCGAGCGCGATGTTGATGCTTGCATCATCGGGCGGTCGCGTACTGACCGAGCGCCAATCCTCCGCTTCCGTCTCGTCCTGATGCATGAGGCGCCTCTTCGAGCCTGCACTCCTCAAGATCATCAAGAGCGAGGCACAGGCAAGCGTGTGTCGCAGCGGCCTCGGTGTTGTCTGTCAAACCGGCGGCGCCAGTCTGGCCAGCGCGCAATCCCGCCATCCAGTGACCGCAAAGGAATTCCGAGAAGCGGACTGTGCCTGAGGGTAGCCTCTGAGTCTCGGTTGCGCCATCACCGGGCATTCAGCCTTGTGCAGCAAGACATCCACTGATGATGCACAGGCCGATATTGGCTCCACAGACCTTGGACCGCTGCTCCCGACCTGTTTCGGGCATCGAAAGTGTCGGCTCTGAAGCAAACGCGGTGCACCAACCGGCTCTCGAGGGAGTGGAGCCGAATTCCGGCGGCCCAGAGAAGCACTGGTTCCCCTGTCGTGCAGCCCCGGCTTGCCATCCGGCGCAGGCGATCCTTGCAAGCATCAAAGAAGCAAATTTGAACAAGCAGGCGGGCCTGCCGCCAAGGTTTCGGCAAACTTTCGATGCGCGGCAATGTCGCGCCTGCGCCTCGCGTGAAAATTGCGCGCCTCATCCCCATAAATATCGCATCACAATCAACTTTCCCTTTATGGCGCTCATCAGCGTCGCCGTAGGCCCGATCCGTATACGAACCCGCCGGAGATAAAATTGGACTCGGGTTCCATTCTACTCAGCTTCACGCTGCTCATGAGCGTGCTGATCAGCCTTTCCTCCATCGACGATGCCTTCATCGACGTCGCGGCGCTCGGCATCGTCAGGCTTGGAGTGCCGGGCCTGTCCCCGGCAGTGTACGAATCCGGGCTCCCCCCGATCGCGGTCTTTGTCGCCAATTGGCACGAGGAAGATGTTCTCGGGAAAATGGTCGAGGGGAACCTCCGCCGTATCACCGATCCAGCAGTGAGCCTCTTCCTCGGCGTCTACCCTAACGACACAGGAACGCTGCGGATCGCCAGGGATCTGGAGGCAAAATACCCGGATCGCGTCCAGGTGATCGTCAATACGCTCGATGGGCCGACCTCCAAGGGGCAGATGCTGAATGAGATGTTCAATCAGGTCTTCAGCAGGGACGACTGCCCGGACATCGCTGTCCTGCATGATAGCGAGGATGTGATCGACCCAAGAACGTTCCGGATCTACGCCGAATACGCGAGGAACGGCTACGACTTCATCCAGGTGCCGGTGTTCTCCTTGAACCGAGGCAGGAATGCCCACGTCGCCTCGACCTACATGGACGAGTTCGCCGAAAGACACACGCGCGAGATGGTCGTCCGCAACGCGGTCGGGGCCATGATCCCCTCTGCGGGCGTCGGCACGGCCCTCACGAAGAAGCTCGTGCGCCACTTCGTCCGGGAGCGCGGCATGGTGCTTCTCTCCGGTACCGTCACGGAGGATTACATCCTCGGTGTCGAGGCGAAGCGGGCAGGTTTCAAGTCAGCCTTTGCCGCGGTCTCGGCCGACGAGACGCGCGGATACGATTTCGTCGCCACCCGCGAGTTCTTTCCCCGGAACTTGGCAGCGTCAGTCAAGCAAAAGACACGCTGGATCTACGGCATCAACTTCGAGGCCATGCGCAAGCTCGGCTGGGAAGGAGACTTCTGGGACAAGTATTTCTTCATGCGTGATCGCAAGGGGATGATCACGAATTTTCTGCCGCCGATCTCGCTGACGCTCCTGCTCCTCAATGCCGTCGGCTTGCTGTCCGTGGACGCAATGCCGATCGAGTGGGAGAAGATCTTCCATGTCTCGCTCGTCGTGAACTCCATTTCGGCGCTCATGCGCTACGTGATCCGGGTCTTTGCGAACCATCAGGTCTATGGAGAGTACGACCCGATCGGCGTGGCCGTACGCTGGCCCGTCGCCCTCTACATCAACATGATGGCTGTGTTCGGGGCGTGGAAGATCTTTCTCGGCGAATCGAATTTCGGCACGACACCGATCGTTTGGTCGAAGACGGCGCACGAACTTCCCGAAGATTTCATGGCCGCCCGCAGGTGAAGAGGAAATTATGACCGACGATCCGGTCAAGACCGAACCCCGTGCAGTGTTGTTCGATCCCTGGACTTTGCTGCCTCCGCCAAACCGGCGGAATGGTGTCGTTTTCTCGCCGTACTTCCCGGAACGCAACGAGCGGCCGGAGCCGAGCCGCGAAAACGATGCGAAGCTGCGCCGTCGCAAGTCGCTGTCGGCCCGCAAGAGCTGATGTCATGGCGGTGCGTATCCTCGTCACGATGGGCACGCGGCCCGAGATCATCAAGCTCGGGCCTGTTTGCCAGGAGTTGAGCAGGCGCTCAGGCGTCGAGCTCGAGGTGTTCTGGACGGGCCAGCACATCGAGCTCGCGGCCGGCCTCGCCGACTTGTTCGACCTGAAGATCAGCCACAACGGCAGCAAGGTCATGGGCGAACCTGACCTCGCCGGGAAGTTCGGTCTCATGGTGCAGCAGATCGAGGGCGTGCTGCGCCGGAAGCCGTATGATTGGGTTGTCGTGCAGGGCGATACGATCACGGCGGCCGCCGCGGCCGTCGCCGGCTTCTACAATTGCGTACCGGTCGCGCATGTGGAGGCCGGGCTGCGCACCGGGAACCTCCATTCTCCCTGGCCGGAGGAATTCGACCGGCGTGTCATCACCTTGTCCAGCTCGGTGCATTTCGCGCCGACCGCGATGGCAAGGGACGCCCTGCTGAGAGAGGGGGTGCCTGGCCGCGACGTCATCCTGACCGGAAACACCGTCGTGGATGCCCTCCTCCATGTCCGGGAGCAGGTGCAGGGAAACTACCGGCCGCGGGATCCCGACATCGCCAAGCTGCCAAGGGGCAGGAAGCTGGTCCTGGCGACGCTCCATCGCTGCGAGACCATCGGCGAGGGGCATCGAAACGTCCTGAGAGCCCTGCGGACGCTGGCCCGGGACGGTGACAAGGTCGTCGCGCTCCCCGTCCACCTCAACCCGGAGGTGCGCGGGGAGGTGCTCGATGTTCTGGAAGATGAGCCTGGCGTGTACCTGCTCGCTCCGCTGCAATATCCCGACTTCGTGCACCTTCTCAGCCGTGCCTGGACCGTTGTGACCGATTCCGGCGGGGTGCAGGAAGAGGCCCCGACCTTCGGCCTCCAGATTCTGATCACCCGAGATACGACCGAGCGCCCCGAATGCGTGAGCGCTGGTTTCGGCAAGCTCGTGGGAACCGATTACGGTGCGATCGTGGAGGGCGTGCGCCGCCTCACGGCTGGCGACAGGCCTCTGCTTCTCGGGACCGCGAACCCGTTCGGCGACGGCCGCGCATCGCTGCGAATCGCTGATCGACTCCTCGCACCTGCGGGGAGCGCTCCGGTCGCCGCGCGAATCGCCGATCGGCTCCTCGCACCTGCGGGGAACGCTCTGGTCGCCGCCAACTGATGAACGAGGGATAGATGTCGGAACTCAAGGTCAGCGCAGTAAGGCGGAAACGCGCCAGGAAGGTCCTGGCCGGCATCGTTATTTGCGCCCTGTCTGTCGGAGGAGCTTTCTACTTCCTCGCGACAGGACGGTTGTTGCTGGACGCCGATGGCGTGATTACGCGCGAGTACGTGTCGGTGTCGGCTCCGTACAACGACTCGATCATCAGGCAGGTTCTCGTCCATCCAGGCGACCTGGTCCGGGAGGGGCAGAAGATCGCGATCGTGGAATCGCCCAGCATCTCGCGCACGTTCGCCAACCTCTCGATCCAGAAGGGGAAGATCGTCGCGGAGCTGTCTAAGCTGGAAGGCCGTCGCGCCGCGACGCAGACGCTGCTCCCGGATGCCAAGAAGAACAGGGAAGAAACGCAGGCATACCTGGAGCAACTCAAGGATGCGCGCGAAAAAGGACTGGCCGTGGAAAGGAGCGTTCACGAGATGTCGGTCCTGCATGTGCAGGCTGCCGAGAAATACCTCTCGCTTCTCTCCGACGAGAAGGCCATCGATGCGCAGATCGAGGCGAACCGTGCCGCGCAGAACGAGATCGACGGCATCTCGCAGAACCTGAAGGACATCTACAACGATGGCGTCCTCCTGGCCCCGGCCAGCGGCTATGTCGGGCCGGCGGTCGCCTCGGTCGGCGAGATGCTGAACGGCAACGACTCGGAGGTGGCGAAGATCTTCAAGGGGCCGAGTTTCGCGGTCGCCTACAGCCCCGAAACCTACATGTTCGAACTCCGTGAAGGAGAGCCGGTCAGGGTGACGGTGCGCGGCCAGTCCTACACGGGCGAGATCGAGAAGGTGCTGCCGGTCACGGAGGCGCTCCCGCCGGAATTCCAGCTGCCCAACAGGCAACGCGAGCGGGGCCAGCTCGTGCGGATCGATCTACCGAACGCCGATGAGTTCGCCCTCGGGCAGAAGGTGCGGGTGACAACCTGCCTGCTGCCGGACTGCCAAGACGTGGCGGGTACCATTAGGGAGGCGGTCTCCGCGGTGGCGAGCGCCGCGCGGAACGTCGCCGCGCCCGCCGCAGCTCCGTCGGGTAGCGCAGGGGTTGGTTCGATCCACAGGGCTTGACCTGCCAGCCGTCATTGTGTGGCCAGGAGCCGGCGTGTCTGACCCTCTTGAGTCGAGGGCTTAAATCGCTCGACGGTCGGTCTTGTCGGTGCCGCGACAAAGACGCATCCGGTCCGATCAAATTGCAGTTGTCCGCTACGCCGCCTGGTCATCTTCAAGTACGTTCCACTGTGTTTTCAGCCAGATTCCATCGACGAGGTGCGGTTGCACTCCTGTGGTTGGTTTCAGAGGCCCCAGCCGTGGCGATCTTCACCTGCCTCGGCGACCTGCTCGCCCTGCCGCTCCTGCCCGCCGCCCAGTAACCCGGTCATCTCGCCGCCCTCGATCGCGGCCTCTATTGTCTAAGTGGGCGCCTCGACACAGAACCTCTATTACAGCGTGATGGGCCTCATCGAGGAAAAGCTGAATGGGGCCGGCAAGATCCTGAGCTACGGAACCACCGGCGAGGTAGAGATCGTCGTAAACTTCCAGCCCGGGACTGCCGTGGCTCTCGCCGCGTTCGACGTTCAGATGCGGATCAAGCGCATCGAGCCCGCCTGCCCGAGGCCGTGCGAGAGCAGGGCATCCAGGTCGTCGAGGCGTCGAGCGCGATCCTGCAATTCGTCACCCTCACCTCGCCCAACGGCAGCCTGGACGAGATCGGGCTCGGGGATGTCGCCACCCGAAACGTCCTGCCCGAGCTGCGCCGCCTCCCGGGCGTGGGCCGCGCGCGCCTGTTCTCGACCGAGCGGGCGATGCGCATCTGGCTCGATCCCGACGAAGTGCTTGGCCTCAGCCCCACGGCGGGCGATGTTGATGCGGCGATCCGGGTTCAGAACGCCCTGCTCTCGTCCGGGCTCGCGGCCTGTTCCGGTGACGTCCGCGTCCGAGGCCTTCCATGCTCGCCTTTCCCTCGCCGGCCATCGCCACCGCCTCCATGGGCGAGCGCCTTGCCCGGGCGCGCCTCACGGGCGAACTCGCGGACGTGAACCTTGCCGGCCTCGCGGACCTCGACGCGGCGAAGGACGAGCGAGACGCGGCCTTGAGGCGACTTGGATGGGCGCAGGTCGGCTACGCCCTGGTCGGAACGCATCCGGCGGTCGCGCGATCGCTGCGCCTGAACGGCCCGGTCGTCACCCCGCTGATGCGGGAGACGCTGCTCGAGGATGCCTCGCCCCTACGCCTGCCGCGTGGCGTGCTCGGCGCAGGCTTAGGCCTCGCCTTCCTGCTCGGTCGCTCGTTCCCGTTCTCGGACGAGGAGCCGCTCACCGCCCGCAACGCGTCCCAAGCCTGCCTCGCGTGCCGGATCGACTTGCACGTGCTGGGCAGGCGCACCCTGTCGCCGGCCCTCCTCGACGAACGCTCCGCCACCGTCGATCTCGGGCTCGACGTCGCGCACGTCGCCGGCCCCTGGATCGAGGGTTGGGCCGCGTGCGACCTCGCCACGATCGAGGCATGTCTCGCCATCGACGGCCACGTGGTCGCGCGTGGCCACGGGCGCGACGTCATGGGCGACCCGTTCGCCGCAGTGGCGTGGCTGGCGCATCGGCTCGCCGAGCGAGGCTCGGGCCTGAGCGCGGGCGACCTCGTCTCAGTCGGCAGCGGCACCGGCTTGGCGCAGGTGCTGCCCGGCCAGACCCTGCTGGGCGGGCTCGGCGACCTTGGCACCGTCTCGCTCGACCTGCGCTGAAGGCCCGTCGGCGGTCCGGCACGGCGCGATCGGTTCCGGCCACCGGCGTGCGGTGGCGCGGCGCCCCCGAGTGGCGCCCCCACTTGGTGCCTTACACCTCGCTGAGGGACTGGGCGCTGACCAACGCGTAGAGGCCGGCTGCGTCCCGCGCGCGCCGCAGGGCCACGGCGGTGTCCGGGTTCCTGAGCTTGCGCGCCACGCAGGCAAGCGCGTTCAGGTGCTGGCCGGCTTCGTCCGTGGGTAGCAGCAGCAGGAAGACGAGATCCACCGGCCGCTCGTCGACCGCGTCGAAGTCGATGGGGTCCCGCAGGCGCGCCAGCAGGCCGAACGGCTTCCTGACCATCTCCAGCCGCGCATGCGGCAGCGCCACGCCGTCCCCCACCCCGGTCGAACCGAGATCCTCCCGCCGGACGAGGGCACCGAAGACCGCGCCTGCATCGAGGTCGAGCAACTGCGCGGCGCGCTTTGCAAGATCTCCGAGGAGGACGGTCTTGTCCGAGGCGCGCAGGCCATGAATCACGTCCGCCGGCGCGAGGATGTCGTCGATGGTCATCGCGTCGGCCGGCCGCAGGCGGAACTGGACTTCAAGGGTTCGACTCCGTGACCGCCGGCTTGGTGTCGTTTGCCGCGCGCAGCTTGAGGTTCGGCTCTTCGTCTGGGGCGCGCAGGCGATAGCCGACGCCGGTCTCCGTGAGAAGGATGCGCGGGCGCTCGGGGTCGGCCTCCAGCTTCTGCCGGAGCTGGCGCATGTAGACGCGCAGGTACTGCGGCTCCGACGAGACCGAGACCTGGTGCATGAGTTGTGCGTGCGTCAGGACCTTGCCGGCGTGCAGCACAAGGACGCGCAGGAAGTCGTACTCGCGCGGGGTCAGCTTCACCTCGGCGTCGTCGACCTTCACCACGCGCCGCACGAGATCGACCGAGAGGCCGTCGACCCGGAAGACGGGGCGCTCGCCCCGGACGGCGAGTTGGTGGCGCAGGGCCGCGCGCAGGCGGGCGAGCAGCTCGGCCATGCCGAAGGGCTTCGTCACGTAGTCGTCGGCGCCGAGGTCGAGGGCCTCGACCTTGCCGCCCTCGTCATCCCGGCTCGACAGCACGACCACCGGCAGGCCCGGATGGCTGGCCCGGATCGCCCGGAGCAGGTCGTGCCCGCGCATGTCGGGCAGGCCGAGGTCGAGGATGATGAGGTCCGGGCTCTCGCGACCGAGCACCTCCAGGGCGGTGGCGGCATTCGGCGCCTCCAGGATGGCGTAGCCCTGCGTGGACAGGCCCATGCGCAGGAGCTTGCGGATCGGCGGTTCGTCGTCGATGACCAGGATGGTCGGGCTCATGCGGCGATCTCCCTCGGCGCCGTCCGGGTCTGGACCGGAAGCGTCACGGTGAAGGCGCCCCCCGACCGGTCGTGACGGTTGCCGGCGGTGACGGTGCCGCCCATCGCCTCCACGAACCCACGGGAGATGGCGAGGCCGAGACCGGTACCGGCGCGGACGCGGTCGCTCTTGCGCACCCGGTAGAACTTTTCGAACACCCGCTCGACGTCCGCCTCGGGGATGCCGCTCCCCTCGTCCAGCACCTCGATGCGAACGGACGGGCCGTCCAGGCGGGCGCGCACGGTCACGGTCGAGTCCTCCGGGGCGTACTTGGCGGCGTTGTCGAGCAGGTTGACCAAGACCTGCTCGAACAGGACCGGATCGAGCCGCAGGGTCGGCAGGTCCGGCGCAATCTCGACGGCGAGCCGATGGCCGGCAAGCACCTTCTCGACGCGCCTGAGCGCGGTGTCGACGGTCTCGGCCACGTCCTGCGGGGCGAGGTTGGGCAGCACCGCCCCGGCCTCCAGGCGCGTCATGTCGAGCAGGTTCACGATGAAACGGTTCAGCCGCTCCGATTCCTCGATGATCGTCGAGAGCAGGTCCGCCTTGGCGGCGGCGTCGAGCGCGCTGTCGAGGTCGCGCAGGGTGCTGGCCGCGCCGAGCACGGAGGCGAGCGGCGTCCTCAGGTCGTGGCTGATCGAGGTCAGGAGCGCCCGCGCCAGGCGGTCGGTCTCGGCAGCACGCTCGGCCCGGTCGAGATCCTCCACCAGCCGCACGCGCTCGATGGCGAGTGCCCCCATGTCGGCGAGCGCGTCGAGCAGGCGCCGCCCCTCCGGTGTCAGGATCGGCCCGGTGCCGTCCGCATCGAGGCCGATCACGCCGATGGTGCCCCGCCCAGTGCGCATGGGTAGGAACAGGCGCTTGGCCCCGGGCAGCGTGTCGGCGGCGCGCCCCGCGGGGCGGTCGTTGTCGAAGGCCCACTGGGCGGCGGCGAGGTCGGCCTCGTCCAGCATGTCCTCCGGCGGGTAGCCAGCCCGGACCGTGACGGCCTTGCCGTCGGGCAGCAACAGGACGGTCCGGACCCTCAGCATGGCGGCAACCTGGGCGGAGGTGGCCCAGAGCACATCGTCGAGGGTGCCGCAGCCCGCAAGCTTGCGCGAGAAGCCGAAGAGCCGCTCCGTGGCCTTGGCGCGGCCCTGGCTGACAACCGCGGTGAGGCGGGCACGGGCGGCGAGGTTCGAGACCAGCACGGCGACCACGGTGAAGAGCAGGAAGGCCGCGACGTTGGTCGGGTCCGCGATGGTGAAGGTGTAGACCGGCGGCAGGAAGAAGAAGTTGTAGGCGAGCGAGGCCGCCAGCACCGCGGCGAGCGAGGGGCCCAGGCCCCACCGCACGGCGACCGCCACGACGGCGGTCAGCAGGATCAGGTCGGCGTTCTCCACACCGGTGTAGGGCTGGAGCAGGAGGGCGAGACCGAGCCCGGTGCCGGTGGCGAGCAGCGCCCGAACGTAGGACCGGACATCGATGGCCGCCGGCGGGGCGACGGTGGCGACCGGTCGACGGGCCCCTGCGTCGGCGGCTGGCGCGGCCTCGCCCGGAACCACGTGGACGCTGATGTTGCCGCTGCGGCGCACGAGGTCGTGCACCACCGAGCCGTTCACGAGCTCGAACAGCCAGGATCGCGTCGCCTTGCCGACCACGATGTGATTGACGTTGGAGCCCTGCGCGAAGGCCAGGATGTCATCGGCGACCCGGCGCCCCCCCGGCAGGGTGACGGCATCGCCTCCAAGCCGGTCGGCCAGCCGCAGGGCCTCGGCGATCCGGTCACGCTGTATCTCGTTCAGCGAGGCTGTGCGCGGCCCCTCGATCGAGAGCGCCGTCCAGGGCGCGTGCAGCCGATCGGCCAGCCGCTTCGCGTAGCGCACCAGGCCGGCGGAGCGCGGATCCTCGCTGACACAGACCAGCACCCGCTCACCCGCCGCCCACGGCCCGGCGATCGCGTTGGCCCGCATGTGGCTGAGGAGTTCGGCGTCGACCCTGTCAGCGGTGCGCCTGAGGGCCAGCTCGCGGAGCGCCGTGAGGTTGCCTCGGGAAAAATAGTGCTTCAGCGCCCGCTCGGCATTCGAGGGGACGTAGACCTTGCCCGCCTTCAGGCGCTCGATCAGGTCGTCGGGGTTGAGATCGACGACCTCGATATCGTCGGCCCGGTCGAGGACGCCGTCCGGCACCGTCTCGCGCACCCGGATGCGGGTGATGGAGGCGACTACGTCGTTGAGGCTCTCGACGTGCTGGATGTTGAGCGTCGTCAGCACGTCGATGCCGGCTTCGAGAAGTTCCTCGACGTCCTGGTAGCGCTTCGGGTGGCGCGAGCCGGGCGCGTTGGTGTGGGCAAGTTCGTCCACCAGCGCCAGCGCGGGACGGCGAACGAGCAGCGCGTCGAGGTCCATCTCCTCCAGCACCGTGCCGTGATAGGGCACGGCGCGGCGCGGGACCACTTCGAGGCCGTCGAGCAGCGCCTCGGTCTCGGCCCGGCCGTGAGTCTCGACCACGCCGACCACGACGGCGGCGCCGGCCTTGAGCCTCGCGCGGCCGACGGTGAGCATCTCGTAGGTCTTGCCGACGCCGGGCGCGGCCCCGAGGAAGACCTTCAGCCGGCCGCGCGTCCGCTCCTCCCGGCGCGCAGCGTCGAGCAGCGCGTCGGGCGATGGACGGTTCGGGGTGCGGCCGGTCTCAGGCATGGCGGCTCCTCAGCGCTTGGCGAAGTCGTCGAGCGCGAGGTTGAGCGCCAGCACGTTCACGCGGGGCTCGCCCAGCAGGCCGAGGGTGCGGCCCTGGACCTGACCGGCGATAAGTTCGCGGAGCTTGTCCTCGGGTAGGTTGCGGGCCTTGGCGACGCGCGGCACCTGGAACAGGGCGGCCTCGGGCGAAACGTCGGGGTCGAGGCCCGAGCCGCTCGTCGTGACGAGATCGACCGGTACCGGCTGGCCCGGGTTCTCGGCCTTCAGCGCGTCGAGGTCGCCCTTCACCCGCTCAGCGAGCGCGGCGCTGGTCGGTCCGAGGTTCGAACCCATGGAATTGGCCGCGTTGTAGGGCGCCGGCACAGTCTTGCTCGAGTCCGCCGGGTCGGCCGCGGTCGTCGCCGAAGGCCGGCCGTGGAAGTAGCCCGCGCCGGTGAAGCCCTGGCCGATCAGGACGGAGCCGACGACCTTGCCGTCGCGCTCGATCAGGCTGCCGGCGGCCTTGGCCGGGAAGATGATTCCGGCGAGGCCGGTGACGGCGAGCGGGTAGGCCAGCCCCGTGACCGCCGTCAGGGCGATGAGGACGACGAGGGCGGGACGAAGCTGGTTCAACATGGGAGGTCTCATGACAGGATCTCCAGGACCTTCGTTCAAGCGAGGTGGAGGGCGGTGACGGCGATGTCGATGGCCTTGATGGCCACGAAGGGCACGAGCACGCCGCCAAGGCCGTAGACGAGGAGGTTGCGCCGCAGCAGCGAGGCCGCGCCGACTGGCCGGTAGGTCACGCCCTTCAGCGCCAGCGGGATCAGTGCCACGATGACGAGCGCGTTGAAGATGATGGCCGAGAGGATCGCACTCTGCGGCGAGGTGAGGCCCATCACGTTCAGTGCCTGGAGCTGCGGGTAGAGCGTCAGGAACATAGCCGGAAGAATCGCGAAATACTTCGCCACGTCGTTGGCGATGGAGAAGGTGGTGAGCGCCCCGCGCGTCATCAGCAGTTGCTTGCCGATGCCGACGATCTCGATGAGCTTGGTCGGGTCGCTGTCGAGATCGACCATGTTGCCGGCCTCGCGCGCCGCCACCGTGCCGGTGTTCATGGCCACGCCCACGTCGGCCTGGGCGAGCGCGGGCGCGTCGTTGGTGCCGTCGCCGCACATGGCGACCAGCTTGCCCTCGGCCTGCTCGCGCCGGATCAGCGCCAGCTTGTCCTCGGGGGTCGCCTGGGCGAGGAAGTCGTCGACGCCGGCTTCCGCAGCGATGGCCGCGGCCGTCATCGGGTTGTCGCCGGTGATCATGACGGTGCGGATGCCCATGCGGCGCAGCTCCGCGAAGCGCTCGCGGATGCCGCCCTTCACGATGTCCTTCAGGGTGACCACGCCGAGCAGCCGGCCGTCCTTGGCCACCGCGAGCGGTGTGCCACCCGCTTTGGCGATCTCCTCGGCGATGGCGCGGATCTCGCCGACGACCTCGGTCTCTGCCGCCGGATGGTAGGGGAGCGCCGCGCTGGAGCCGCGGCTCGCCATCGGTTGTCCGGTCACGGAGGCGATGACGGCGTCCACGGCGCCCTTGCGGATGGACGATCCGTCGAGGTCGACGCCCGACATCCGCGACTGGGCGGTGAAGGCCACGAAGGTGGCGTTCAGCCCGGCCATGTCGCGGGCGCGGATGCCGTACCGTTCCTTGGCCAACACGACGATGGAGCGACCCTCCGGGGTCTCGTCGGCGAGCGAGGCGAGCTGCGCCGCGTCGGCGAGGTCCTGCTCGGAGACGCCGTGGACGGGCCGGAACTCGGTGGCCTGGCGGTTGCCGAGCGTGATCGTGCCGGTCTTGTCGAGGAGCAGCGTGTCGACGTCGCCCGCCGCCTCGACGGCGCGGCCGGACATCGCCAGCACGTTGAAGCGCACCAGCCGGTCCATGCCGGCCATGCCGATGGCCGAGAGCAACGCGCCGATGGTGGTCGGGATCAGGGTGACGAAAAGGGCCACCAGCACGATGACCGGGATGGCGCCGCCGGCGTAGCTCGCGAAGCTCGGGATGGTCGCCACCGCGAAGACGAAGACGATGGTGAGGCCGGCCAGCAGGATGTTCAGCGCGATCTCGTTCGGGGTCTTTTGCCGGGCCGCGCCCTCGACGAGGCTGATCATGCGGTCGACGAAGGTCGCGCCGGCGGCCGCCGTGATGCGAACCTTGATCTCGTCGGAAAGCACCTGAGTGCCGCCGGTGACCGCCGAGCGGTCGCCGCCGGACTCGCGGATGACGGGAGCCGACTCGCCGGTGATGGCGGCCTCGTTGACCGAGGCCACGCCCTCGATCACCTCGCCGTCGGAGGGGATCAGGTCGCCGGCCTCGACCAGCACCACGTCGCCGACCTTGAGGGAGGTGCCGGGCACCGTCTCGTAGGCACGGCCCTGCCCGTTGAGGCGCTTGGCGGTCATCTCGGTGCGGGTGCGGCGCAGGCTGTCGGCCTGGGCCTTGCCGCGGCCCTCGGCCAGCGCCTCGGCGAAGTTGGCGAACAGCAGCGTGAACCAGAGCCAGAGGACGATCTGGCCGGAGAAGAACAGCTCTCCGCCCCCGGTGAGGAGGTCGCGCAGGAACAGGATTGTGGTGAGGGCGGCGACCACCTCGACCACGAACATGACCGGGTTGCGGATCATGGCGCGGGGGTCGAGCTTCCTGACGGAGCCGACGAGAGCGGGCCCGACCAAGGCGGCGCTGAACAGGGATGAGGTCTTGCGGGACATTGTGGTTCGCGTCCGGAGAGGGGCGGGTCGATCCGGCC
>JAGTAM010000600.1 GCA_023422485.1 Pseudomonadota bacterium
GCCAGACGCTGCTGGCGCTCGGCTTCTTCGTCGCCATCGCCGCCATCGACATCACGCTGATCCACTTCACCTTCAGCGCCGCCGACCGGCTGCGCGAGGAAAAGGAGACCTCCGCCCGGCTCTACGAGACGCAGCGCACCATGTTCCAGGAGCTGCAGCACCGGGTCGCCAACAACATGCAGTTCGTGGCGGCCCTGCTGGCCCTGCAGCGACGCAAGGTCGTCGAGAACCCGCAGGAAGCGGTCGGCGTCTTCGACGAGGCGCAGACCCGGCTGGAGACGATCGCGCGCATCCATCGTCGCCTCTACGACCCGGCCCTGGCCGACCTGCCCGTGGGCACCTACCTTCAGGAACTCTGCACCGATCTGCTCGGCGCCACGGGCGCGCGCAACATCGTCTGCCTCGTCGACGTGCCGCCGGTGCGCCTCGACCTCGCCCGCCTCACCACCCTGTCGCTCCTCGTGGTCGAGGTGGTGACGAATGCCCTGAAGCACGCCTTTCAGGAGAACGGGCGCGGCACCATCACCATCCGGCTCGAAACCCTCGACGGGGGACAGGCGGCCCTCAGCATCGCCGATGACGGACCGGGCATTCCCGAGAGCTTCAATCCCGCGGCGAGCCGCAGCCTCGGCTTCCGGATCGTCCAGGGGCTGGCCACGCAGCTCGACGGCACGCTGTCCTACACCAACGAGGGCGGCACGGTCGTCCGTCTCGTCTTCGCCACCGGGCCTGCGCCCGCCGCAGCTTGACGGGTCGGCGTCGGGCGGTGCCGGTCGGGGCAGGGCACCTCCGTCGGGCGTGAAGTCATACCGGCCGATCGCTTCGAGTTTGGCTCCGCGTCATCGGGAGCGTCAGCGAAGCGATCCAGCCGCTGCCAACCGTCCGGCGATCCGGCAGTCCGACTGGCCCGATCCCACCCCAGCAAGGCCGTTCGCATAAGATATATTATGGAACCTGCAGGCGCGCGCAGGGCGCCTTTTCCGCATCCATTAACCATAAATCGCCAGGATTTTCCCGGTTCTCCGCCCCTGGCCGCCGATCCGGTTGCGTGGCCGCGGCGCGGGACGGCCGCGGGTCGATAGGCTGGGTTCTGGGTCACGGAACGCGGAGGGGATCCCTCGCAATCGTCACAATCGTCGGGCAACAGCGGGATGATCGGGAAACAGAACCGGCTGTCAGACGCCTCGCCATGTCGTTCCGCACGCTTCCTGGACTGATCCTCGCCACCGCCCTCGCCGGCCCGCTCGGCCTGTCCGGCGCCTGCGCGCAGCCCGATGCGCCGCCGATCTCGGCTTCGGTCGCGGCCTCGCAGAAGCCGGCCTCCGCCGAGCGCCTGCCGACGAAGCTCGTCCGGCTCGCCTCCCTGCTCGGACGGGACGGCGAGGTGCGGATCGTGGCCTTCGGCTCCTCCTCGACGGAAGGGGCGGGCGCCTCGTCGCCGGCCATGGCCTACCCTGCCCTGCTGGAGCGCGACCTCGAGGAGCGGCTCCAGATCGGTGCGTCGAGCCCGCGCTCGATCACCGTGATCAACCGCGGCAAGGGCGGCGACACGTCCGAGGCGATGGCGCGGCGGCTCGAGCGCGACGTGCTGGCCGAACGCCCGGATCTCGTGGTCTGGCAGACCGGCAGCAACGATCCGCTCGCCGGGGTCCCGCTGGAGCGCTTCGTCGAACTGACCCGTGCGGGCATCCTGGCGATCCGGGCGACGGGGGCCGACGTGGTGCTGATGGACCAGCAATGGTGCCAGAAGCTCACGGGCGTCGGGGGCGCCGAGCGCTACGGCGAGGCGCTTCATGCGCTCGCCGCCGAACTCGGCGTGCCGGTGATCCGCCGCCGCGCCCTGATGCAGTCCTGGGTCACGCACGGGTTGATGACGCCGGCCCAGATGATCGGCCCCGACGGCCTGCACATGACCGATGCCGGCTACCGCCAACTCGCCAAGGCGGCGGCCGCCCAGATCCTCGTCGGCGCCGGCCTGATCCAGCCCGCGCTGGCCCGGAACTGACCCCGGAACCGACCGGGGCAGGGATGTCGTTTCGCTTGGAAAGCCCCCTCCCCGCGCTCCCGGTCCGTCCCATGAAGCAGACCGAACTGACCGAGCCGGCGCTCGCCGCCTTCCTCGATGCCTTCTACGCCCGGGTGCGCCGCGATTCCCTGCTCGGGCCGGTCTTCGCGGAAAAGATCCCGGAGGAGGCGTGGCCGCGCCATCTCGCCACGATCCGCGACTTCTGGTCCTCGGTGCTGCTGAAGACCGGCCGCTACAAGGGCAATCCGTTCGGCCGCCATCTCGGCATCGAAGGGATTGCGCCGGCGCATTTCGCGCGCTGGCTCGGCCTGTTCGAGGAAACGGCGCGAGAGGTCTTCGAGCCGGCAATCGCGGCGGAGATCGTCGAGCGGGCGCATCGTATCGGCGACAGCCTCAAGGCCGGCCTGTTCTTCCGGCCCGAGATGCGCGGCGTTCGCGCCTGATCCCTCAGAGATCGACGGTCGCGCTCAGCCCGTCATGGGCCGGCACCACGTTCGCCGGCAGCTTCCTCGCCAAGGTCGCGTAGTCGAGATCGGTGTGGAGGTTGGTCAGGATGGCCCGCCGCGGCGCCACCTCCTCGATCAGCGCCAGCGCGTCCGAGACCGAGTAGTGCGACGGGTGAGGGGTCTCGCGCAGGGCATCGATGATGAGCAGGTCGAGGCCGTGCAGGCGCGCCTTGGCCGCCTCGGGCATCACGCTGACGTCCGGCGCGTAGGCGGCGGGGCCGAAGCGGAAGCCGTGGGCGATCTCGTTGCCGTGCTCCATGCGGAAGGCCTCCGCCTCGATCGGGCCGCCCGCGCCGTCGATGGTGAGCGTCGCGCCGGCCTGCATCTCATGCAGGTCGAGGATCGGCGGATAGAGGCTGCCCGGCGGCGTCTCGAAGGCGTAGCCGAAGCGCTTGATCAGCATGGCCCGGGTGAGGGGATCGGCATGGACCGGGATGCGCCGGTGCATGTGGATCACGAGGGGCCGGACGTCGTCGATGCCGTGGGTGTGGTCGGCATGCGCATGAGTGTAGAGCAGGGCGTCGAGGTGGCTGACGCCGGCATCGATGAGCTGCTCGCGCAGGTCCGGCGAGGTATCGACCAGCACCGTGGTGGTCCCCTCCCCTTGCCCGTTCCTTTGCCTGTCTCCGTCACCCTGGCGCCGCTCGACCAGCAGCGAGCAGCGGCGGCGGCGGTTGCGCGGGTCGGCCGGATCGCAGGCGCCCCAGCCGTAGCCGACCCGCGGCACGCCACCGGACGAGCCGCAGCCGAGGATGCGCAGGCTCAAGGTGGGCATGCGCCCTCCCCCCTCATCATGCGCGGACGCCCTCGATCGCCGCGGCCTTCGAGAACAGCCGGTAGAAATTGGCCGTCGTGCGCGCGGAAAAATCCTCGACGGGCAGGTCGAGCGCCTTGGCCAGCACCCGCGCGGTGTCGGCGGTGTAGGCCGGCTCGCAGCGCCGGCCCCGGTGCGGCTCGGGCGCGAGGAACGGCGCGTCGGTCTCGACCAGGATGCGGTCGAGGGGCACGGCACGGGCGATGTCGCGCAGCGCGTCCGAGCGGCGGAAGGTGACGATGCCGGAGAAGGAGACCGACAGACCGAGTTCGACCCCGACCTCAGCCAGCCGCGCGCCGGACGAGAAGCAGTGCAGCACCGCCTTGAACGGCTTCTTGCCCATCTCGTCGGTGAGCACCGCCTCCATATGGGCGTCGGCATCGCGGGAATGAATCACCAGCGGCAGGCCGGAGAGGCGCGCGGCCTCGATATGGGCGCGCAGCACACGCTCCTGCACCGCCTCCGGCGCGGCGTCCTCGTAATGGTAGTCGAGCCCCGCCTCGCCGATACCGACGCAGCGCGGGGCCTCGGCGAGCGCGGCGATCGTCTCGGCCGGCACGTCCGGCTCCTCGGCGGCGCCGTGCGGGTGGGTGCCCACCGTGTACCAGACCGCCGCATGCGCCTCGGCGAGCGCGCGGTAGCTGTCGGCCTTGGCGACCCGCGTCGAGATCGTGAGCAGGCGCGTCACGCCGGCCTCCGCCGCGCGGGCGATCACGCCGGGGATGTCCTGCGCGAAGTCCGGGAAGTCGAGGTGGCAGTGGCTGTCGACCAGCATCGTCGCTTTTGATGAATCTTATGGAGGAAGGAGCGATGCGGATGACGACGGTCCTGTCAGGCCGTCGCCTCCGGCTTCTCGAAGCGGGGGAAGATCGGGGCCGGGG
>JAGTAM010000601.1 GCA_023422485.1 Pseudomonadota bacterium
GGCGAGGGGAGACGACATTGCGATGGGGAAGATCCGCGACGGTGATTCGAAGGAACTCTAACGAGTTTTGAGGTCCATTCTGTGTCCGGGCCACCGCGGTGCCGATTTTTCGGCGCCGGCTTTTCCCGCCCCTCCTTCGATCGGCCGCGGGTGACATCGCTTCCGGTCGCTTCCTTCGGTCCCGCCTCCCCTGTCGCCAGACCCGCGCGGGACGGGGCCGAGCCCTCCCCTTCCCCGAGACCGTTCCTGACTTTGCCTGCCCTCAGCCGACCTTCGCCCGTGCCGCGCGCCGCCCGGCGATCTCGGCGATGAGGATGCCGCCGAGCACGAGAAGGAGCGCCAGCGTCTCGGCCCCGCCGAAGGGCTCACCTGCCAGCAGCACGGCGAGCCCGGCGCCGAAGACCGGCACGAGGTTCACGAACAGCCCGGCCCGGTTCGGGCCGATCAGTTCGACCCCGCGAATGAAGGAGAGCTGCGCCAGCAGCGAGGGACCGAGCGCGACAAAGGCGACGATGGCCCAGGCCGTCGCGGTGGTGGGCCAGATCGCGCGGCCGAGCGCCCATTCCGCGGCCAGCGGCGGCAGCGAGGTGAGGAAGGCGGCGAGCGCCAGCGCGGTGAAGAAGGCGAGGCCCGACACCGGAGGCCGCCCGGCCAGCGCCACGGTGTAGCCGGCATAGACGAGGCTTGCCGCGAGCATCAGCCCGTCGCCGCGATTGAGGCCGAGATGGGCCAGCACCGCGAGATCGCCGTGGGTGGTCGCCACCGCGACGCCCACGAGGGTGACGGCGGCACCCAGAAGCTGCCCGGCCCGCACCGGCACGCGGCGCACGGCGAAGTTCAGCGCCATGACGAAGACGGGAATCGCCCCCTGGATCAGCGCGACGTTGACGGCGGTGGTGTAGGTGCCGGCGGCGTAAAACAGGCTCGCGAAGATGGTGAAGCCGAAGGCCCCCATCAGGAACAGGTAGGGCCAGCGCTGCATCAGCCGATCCCGGTCCGCCAGGATGGCGCGGCGCGCCACCACCGCCAGCACCGCGAAGGCGAAGGCCCAGCGCAGGGTGGTGAGCACCTGCGGCGAAACCTCGCCGACCGCCCACTTGCCGGCCACCGTGTTGCCCGCCCAGAGGAGGGTGGTCAGCGTCAGGATCGGGTAGGCCGCGGCGGAAGCGCGGGCGCCGGGAGTGCCTTGGGTCACGCAGGAAATCCGTGCTCGGGGCTCGTACCGGTCCGATGCCATGCCGCGCAGGTCGCGGAATAGCCAGGGGAGGGCACGGCAGCCATTCGGCGGAGGGATCCCCCTCCCCGCCGTCGGGTTCACCCTGAGGGTTGCTGCGCGAAGCCGCTTGAGCGGCTTCGCGGCGCGAGCCTCGGCTTTTGGCCGAGGCGTCGAGCAGAGCGAAAGCCTGAGCCCGCGGAGGCGGGCACCGGTGACTGAGGCCAGCAAAAAACCGGTGCGATCGCTTCAAGCGATCACACCGGGTTCACCCTTTCGTCGGCTTGACGTTCCTCCTCGCCTGCCCGACTCCTCCCGCCGCACCGGAGCCGAACCCCTGCCCGATTTCAGACCCTCGCGCCGCCACGCCGATCTCGGACCCGACTTCTCCGACGTCGTGGCGCCCGCCGATTTCCCTTCGGCGATCCTGCGCTACCGCAATCAGGCCTGGGCGCGCCGCGTCGGGCTCGACGCGCTGTCGGACGAGGCCTGGATCGCGCATTTCGCGCACTTCACCCCCCTGCCCGGCTCGTTCGAGCACCCGCTGGCCCTGCGCTACCACGGCCACCAGTTCCGCTCCTACAATCCCGATCTCGGCGACGGGCGCGGCTTCCTGTTCGCGCAACTCCACGACCTGCGCGATGGCCGGCTGCTCGATCTCGGCACCAAGGGCAGCGGCACGACGCCCTGGTCGCGCGGGGCGGACGGGCGGCTCACCCTGAAGGGCGGCGTGCGCGAGGTGCTCGCCACCGCCATGCTGGAGGCGCTCGGCGTCGAGACCTCGAAGTCGTTCAGCCTGATCGAGACCGGCGAGGCGCTGGAGCGGGGCGACGAGCCCTCCCCCGCTCGATCGGCCGTGCTGGTGCGGCTGTCGCACTCGCACCTGCGCATCGGCACCTTTCAGCGCTTCCTGTTCCTCGAACAGCCCGAGTCCATCGCCCGCCTCGTCGATCACGTGGTCGAGACCTACAATCCGGACATCCGGGCGGCGGACGGATCTGAGCGCGCGGCCCAGTTCTTCGAGGCGATGGTCGCGCGGGTGGCGCGGATGGGGGCGCAGTGGATGGCCGCGGGCTTCGTCCACGGGGTGCTCAACACCGACAACATCAACGTCACCGGCGAGAGCTTCGATTACGGTCCATGGCGATTCGCGCCCGCGCACGATCCGGCCTTTACGGCCGCCTATTTCGACGAGTGGGGCCTCTACAGCTTCGGCCGCCAGCCCGAGGCCCTGTTCTGGAACCTGAGCCGGCTGGCCGATTGCCTGCTCGGCCTCGTGCCGAAGGAGCGGCTGGAGGCGGGACTCAAGAGCTTCGGCCCGGCGCTCCAGGACGCCTTCGCCGAGTCGATCCTGTTCCGGCTTGGGGTGACGCCCGCGCAGGGAGAGGGCGAGGGGGCGGTCCACCGGCTGGTCGGCGCGTTCTGGGCCTTCCTGGAGAAGAGCCGCGCGCCGTTCGAGCAGGTCTTCTTCGACTGGCGCGGCGGGTTGGCGAGCGAGCCCCGTGCCGCCCGAAGCCCAGCGGGGGAGCACTATGGCAGCGAGGCCTTCCGCCCGGTCCATGCCGCGCTCCAGGCGATGCGCCCCGCCGCAGCGGCCAACCTCGACCACCCCTATTTCGCCCGCGAACAGCCCTGCACGATGCTGATCGACGAGGTCGAGGCGCTCTGGGCGCCGATCGCGGAGGCCGACGACTGGTCGGCGCTCCACGCCAAGCTGGCCGCGATCGAGACCATGGCCGAGGCCTACGGCACGCGCCCCCTCCCCCCGGAGGCTTGAGACGCGATGGGACAGCGCTTCGTTCTGCGGGGCCGCACCGCCCTCGTCACGGGGGCGGCGAGCGGGATCGGCGCGGCTCTGAGCCTCGCGCTGGCCGAGCGCGGTTGCGCCCTGGCGC
>JAGTAM010000608.1 GCA_023422485.1 Pseudomonadota bacterium
GAGCGACCAGCCGACCGCGCCGAGATTCTGCTTCAACTGCTCCTCGTTGCGGGCGCCGACGACGATGTTGCACACGGTCGGGCGGCTGAGCAGCCAGTTCAGCGCCACCTGCGGCACGGTCTTGCCGGTCTCGGCGGCGACCGCGTCGAGGGCATCGACCACGTCGTATAGGTAGTCGTCGGAGACGGTGGGACCGCCCTCCGCGCCACCTGCCGTGGCGAGGCGCCCGCCCGAGGCCGCCTGCCCGCGCCGGATCTTGCCCGTGAGCCGGCCCCAGCCGAGCGGGCTCCACACCATCAGGCCGACGCCCTGGTCGAGGCCGAGCGGCATCAGCTCCCACTCGTAATGACGGCCGATCAGCGAGTAGTAGCCCTGATAGACGACGTAGCGGGCCAGCCCATACTTCTCCGAGGTGGCCAGCGCCTTCATCAATTGCCAGCCGGAGAAATTCGAGGCGCCGATATAGCCGATCTTGCCGGCACGGGTGAGGTCGTCGAGGGCCCGCAGGGTCTCCTCGACGGGGGTGAGCGCGTCGAAGCCGTGCATGAAGTAGACGTCGATATGGTCGGTGCCGAGCCGCTTCAGGCTGGCCTCGCAGGCACGGATCAGGTGGTGGCGCGACGAGCCGACATCGTTGACGTCCTCGCCCACCCGGAAGGTCGCCTTGGTGGAGATGAGGAGCCGGTCGCGGCGGCCCTTGATCGCCTCGCCGAGGATCTTTTCGGAATCGCCGCTCGAATAGAGGTCGGCGGTGTCGATGAAGTTGACGCCCGCATCGAGGCAGACGTCGACCAGGCGGCTCGCCTCCGCCACGTCGGTGCTGCCCCAGTTCTGGAAGAACGCGTCCGTGCCGCCGAAGGTGGCGGCGCCGAGGCTGAGCACCGGCACCTTGAGGCCCGAGCGTCCGAACTGCCGGTATTCCATGGACTCACTCCGCTGTGGCTGTCGGGAAACGGCCTCCCGAAAGACCGCTCGCCGCCGTGTTGGGGGACCGGGCGTGGTCCGGCAACGCACCGGACCGGGCGGCCGCCCTGCGGGGCGCGAATGGCGCCGCTGCCATCATACCGCCATCGGGCGCCCGCGGTTCCGCCACTGAAAGGGTCAGGTTCCGCAAAGAATTCGTCAACCAAGAGCCACTATTAAAGCTCAAGTTTTAGGAACCCGGACACGGGCTGCCTCTTCTTTCACCATATCCGGCGGCATCGTCGCAAGCCGGCACCAACATTGGGAAGTTGTCCGTGAGTTTCACCGTCAGCGCCGGCACCGCGTCGCGGACTTATTCCTGGCAGCACGGCTCGCTGCTGAGCGCCCTGGAGCAGGGCCTGTCGCTGACCACCTCCGGCCTGAACGATGTCCGCATCGTCGATGCGGAGGGCCGCAGCCACAGCCCCGCCGCGCTCTACCAGCGCGTATTCGGCGGGCCGGCAGTGGAAGAGGCCGCGCAGCCCCACGCCCGCGCGGCCTGATCGCTCACCCGCGGATCGCCGCCGCGTCCGGCGCCACCACCGCGAACAGGTCGCCGAGAGCGGCCAGGCTCGCGGCCTGGAGCGCGGCTGCCGGGACGGTCGTGCCGTCCGGCCCCGGCAGGGCGCGGGTCGCGGTCGCCGCGGCCACGACCGTCGGGCGGAAGCCGAGGTTGAAGGCGCCGCGCGCGGTCGAGTTGATGCACATATGCGTCATGAAGCCGGCCAGGATCACGTCCTTGACGCCCGCCGCCTCCAGCTGCGCCTGAAGGTCGGTGCCGACGAAGGAACTCGGATAGGCCTTGGTGATGACCGGCTCCCCGTCGCGCGGGGCGACCTCGTCGCTGATCTGGCCGATGGGCGCGGTGACGTCGTAGGGCGAGCCCGGCCCGGCATCGTGGCGCACGTGGAAGACCGGGATGCCGGCCTCGCGCGCCCGCTCCAGCAGGATCTTGGCCTCGCGGATCGCCGGCTCGACGCCCTCCAAGCGCATCACGCCCTCGCGGTAGGTGTTCTGCAGGTCGATCATCACCAGACCTGAGCCCGAGAGGGCGGCGGGCTCCGGCGGCAGACCGGACAGGCTGCGAAGCGTCTTGAGGTCGGTCATGGCTGAAGCCTTCTCATGAGCGGCGTTTTCGGGAGGCGATTCCGGGTGGGATGTGAACCGAGCGGGGCGGCCGACGCAATCTGCCGATAAGGCCAACGACCCAGCGGACGCTGCTCCCACCCAGCTCCCCTCAGCCTGAGGTGCCGCGAAGCGGCCTCGAAGGATCCTCCAGTCCCCGCGCGATCCCTGGAGTATCCTTCGAGGCTTCGCTTCCGCTCCGCACCTCAGGATGAAGGCGGTGGAGGAGATTCCCGAGGGTGGCGCGGATCAAAGAAACTCAGTCAGGCCGATGCCCCCCGCGACCCCGCCCGACCATCCGACCCGCGACGCGGGGTTCGGGATCTACCTGCACTGGCCGTTCTGCGCCGCGAAGTGCCCCTATTGCGACTTCAACAGCCATGTCCGCCACCAGAAGGTGGACGAGGAGCGTTTCGCCGCCGCCTTTGCGGTCGAGATGGCCTCGATGCGCGAGCGCACCGGCCCGCGTGAGGTGTCATCGATCTTCCTCGGCGGCGGCACGCCGTCGCTG
>JAGTAM010000611.1 GCA_023422485.1 Pseudomonadota bacterium
GAGCGACGGCGGTGGTGATCTTGGTGCGGGTCGTCATGATCGTACCTCTATCTGTCTTGGCGGGCAGCGCCGTGCGCAGAATTGTCCGAGTAGAGATCCACTCTGGCAGCGGCCCGTCTTTCGATGAATACGATCTGGGCTCGACAGATTGTGAGACAAGTCACTGTTTGTCGCGGTGCAGCATCGATATATTTCAGATCAACGGAAATAGGAGCGAAATTTGATGCAGCGACATTGCGCGCGCTCGAAAAGCGGTTCTATTTCAACGATTTCCCGCATCCGCGTCCATATCGGTACGCATCGTGCACGAGCGCACATTGGCTCCTGGATCGGTGATTTTTCGGGAGCTCTGCTTCCGCTGACTGGTGCCGGAGCCTTATTGAGCTCGTTTCAGACGCCGACACCCGCGATGCCAGCGGTGGGAGAAGCCGGGGATCTGCGGCATTTCCCGGCATGCGGACGATGTCCTGAGGGGGCGAAAATGCTCTATGGATCGGCGCGGCCCGCCTCCGGGCCCACGCTCGCCGATGGCTGTTCGACCGATGACCGCTGAGACGCAACCGCAACCGGACAAGCCCGTCGGCGCCGACGACCGGGTGATCCTCGTCGACGGCTCGTCCTTCATCTTCCGGGCGTACTTCCAGTCGATCAACCAGGACCAGAAGTACAACACCCGGCCCTCCGACGGCCTGCCGACGGGCGCCGTGCGCCTGTTCTGCACCAAGATCGCGCAGTTCCTCCAAGACGGTGCGGCGGGCGTGAAGCCGACCCATCTCGGCATCGTCTTCGACAAATCGGAAGGCTCGTTCCGCAAGGAACTGTTCCCCGACTACAAGGGCCACCGCCCCGACGCGCCCGACGACCTCAAGCGCCAGATGCCGCTGATGCGCGACGCGGTGCGCGCCTTCGGCCTGCATGCGGTGGAACTGGAGCGCTACGAGGCGGACGACCTGATCGCGACCTATGCCCGGCAGGCGGAGGCACGCGGTGCCGAGGTCATCATCGTGTCCTCTGACAAGGACCTGATGCAGCTCGTCTCGGACAAGATCCGGTTCTACGACTTCGAGTCCGGCGCCAAGGGTAAGCCCGGCTACCGGCCCGAGCGCAACCTCGACCGCGACGCGATCATCGCCAAGTGGGAAGGGCTGACTCCGGAGCAGATCGGCGACGCGCTCGCGCTGATCGGCGACACCTCGGACAACGTGCCCGGCGTGCCCGGCATCGGCTTGAAGACGGCCGCCGCCCTCATCAAGGAATACGGCAGCCTGGCGCAGCTTCTGGATCGCGCCGCCGAGATCAAGCAGCCCAAGCGCCGCGAGACGCTGCTCGCTAACATCGATCAGGCCAAGCTCTCGCGCCGCCTCGTGGCGCTCGAAGAGAGTGTGCCGGTGCCGGTGCCGCTCGACGAACTCGGCGTGCCGCAGCCCAACCCGGAAAAGCTCGTCGGCTTCCTGAAAGCGATGGAGTTCAACACCCTGACGCGGCGCATCGCGCAGATGCTCCACGTCGATCCGGAGGCGGTGAAGCCCGACCCGGCGCTGCTGCCCGGCGCACAGCCGCACGCCTATACCAACGCAGCCGGCGGCAGCGACGCGGTGCCATTCTTCGGCGACGAGGTGCCGGTCGACCCCGAGACCGCCGCCGCCCAGGAGCGAACGGACGGCGCGCCGCCGCCCGAGGCGGGCGAGGTCGATCCTTTTGCCGATCTCGACCTGCCGGATCAGGCTCCGAAGAAGCGCGGCCCCGCCGAGCCGACGCCCTCGACCCTGGTGGCCGCCCGCGCGGCGGAAGCCGTGAAGCCGTTCGACACCTCGGCCTACGAGACGATCTCCACGGTCGAGCAGTTGGAGGCCTGGATCGCCGAGAGCTACGAGGCCGGTGTCATCGCGGTCGATACCGAGACCGACGCGCTCGATGCGGCCAAGGCTGGCCTCGTCGGCGTCTCGCTCGCCACCGCGCCGGGGCGGGCCGCCTACATCCCGCTCGCCCATGTGAAGCCCGAGGTGAAGGGCGGCGACCTGTTCGGCGAGGGCGGCGCGGATGCGGACGCCTCCGACAAGCAGCCGGGTCAGATCGATTTCGACACCGCGCTGAAGCTCCTCAAGCCGCTCCTTGAGGATCCGGGCACGCTCAAGGTCGGGCAGAACCTGAAATACGACCTCTCGGTGCTGCACCGCTACGGCATCGACGTGGCGCCCTTCGACGACACGATGCTGATCTCCTACGTGCTCGACGCGGGAAAAGGCGGGCACGGCATGGACGAACTCGCCCGCCGCCATCTCGGTCACCAGCCAATCACCTTCGCGGATGTGGCCGGCACCGGCCGCAACAAGGTCACCTTCGACCGGGTGGCGATCGACAAGGCCACCGCCTACGCGGCGGAGGACGCCGACGTGACCTTGCGTCTGTGGCGGATGATGAAGCCCCGCCTCGTCGCCGAGCACCGGGTGACCGTCTACGAGACGCTGGAGCGTCCCCTCGTTCCGGTTCTGGCGCGGATGGAGCGGGCGGGGATCGCCATCGACCGCAACATGCTGAGCCGCCTCTCCGGCGATTTCTCGCAGATCCTGGCGCGGCTGGAAGAGGAGATCCAGGAGGACGCGGGCGAGAAGTTCCAGGTCTCGTCGCCGAAGCAGATTGGCGACGTGCTGTTCGGCAAGATGGGCCTGCCGGGCGCCAAGAAGACGCCCTCGGGCCAGTGGGCCACGCCCGCGACCCTGTTGGAGGAACTCGCTCAGGCGGGGCACGACCTCCCGAAAAAGATCCTGAACTGGCGCCAGCTCTCCAAGCTGAAATCGACCTACACCGACTCGCTGCAGGAGCATGCCGATCGGGGCACGAACCGGGTCCACACCTCCTTCGCGCTCGCGGCAACGACGACGGGGCGGCTCTCTTCCTCGGATCCGAACCTGCAGAACATCCCGATCCGCACGGAGGAGGGGCGACGCATCCGCCGCGCCTTCGTCGCGCCGGCCGGCAAGAAGCTGATCTCGGCCGACTACAGCCAGATCGAGCTGCGCCTGCTCGCCCACATCGCCGACATCCCGCAGCTGCGCGAGGCGTTCGAGCAGGGGCTCGACATTCACGCAGCCACCGCCTCGGCGATGTTCGGCGTGCCGCTCGACCAGATGACCGGCGACCTGCGGCGGCGGGCCAAGACCATCAATTTCGGCATCATCTACGGGATCTCGGCCTTCGGCCTCGCCGATCGTCTCGGCATCGGCCGCGAGGAGGCGTCCGCCTTCATCAAGCAGTATTTCGAGCGCTTTCCCGGCATCCGCGACTACATCGACACCACCAAGCGCTCGTGCCGCGAGAAGGGCTACGTCACGACCCTGTTCGGGCGCGTCTGCCACTACCCGCAGATCCGCTCCAACAACCCGTCCGAGCGGGCGAGCGTGGAGCGCCAGGCCATCAACGCCCCGATCCAGGGTACGGCGGCCGACATCATCCGCCGCGCCATGACGCGGATGGAGGGGGTGCTCGAGGCGAAAAAGCTCACGGCGCGGATGCTGCTGCAGGTGCACGACGAATTGGTGTTCGAGGTGCCCGACGACGAGGTGGAGGCGACGATCCCGGTGATCGCGCGGGTGATGGAGGA
>JAGTAM010000101.1 GCA_023422485.1 Pseudomonadota bacterium
GCCCGCCAGTGATAGAGCACCTTGGGAATGTGGCGCACCCGCTCCGCCGCGAGCCCCTCGGTGAGGCGCAGGAGCAGATCGTGGTCCTGGCTGCCCTCGAAGCCGGGCCGCAGGCCGCCGAGCCGGCGTAGTGTCTCCGTCCGAACCACGCTGAGATGGTTCACGTAGTTCTGGGCCCACAGCAATTCGCGGTCGTAGCCCGACTTGAAATGCGGCTCGAAGCGGCGGCCGCGGGCATCGACCTTGTCCTCGTCGCTGTAGATCAGCTCCAGCTCCGGATCGGCCCGGACGGAGGCGGCCACCTCGAACAGGGCATTCGGCGAGAGGAGGTCGTCGTGATCGAGGAAGGCGGTGTAGGCGCCGCTTGCAAGAGTTAGGGCGTCGTTGGTCGCGCGGGCGATATGGCCGTTCTGAGGCCGGCGCAGGGAGCGGATGCGCGGCTCCTCGGCGGCGTGGCGGGCGATCAGCCGCGGGATGCGCGGATCGGTGGAGGCGTCGTCGGCGATGCAGAGTTCCCAGGCCGGGTAGAGCTGGCCCCGCACCGAGCGGATCGCCGCCTCGAGCACCCGCGGATCGGGATCGTGGACCGGCATCAGCACGGAGATGAGCGGCGGCGCCTCCCAGCCCGCGATCTCGGCGCGGATGCGCGCGCACGCGGCCGGGGTGAGCCGGTCGAACCGGGCGATCCAGGTGGCGTAGCCGGTCTCGGCCCGGTGCGCGAGCGCCCGCGCGATCATTCCGCGGGCGCGGACCTTCAGCCCGAGGAGGCGCCAGTAGACCGCCCGCGCGGTCAGGCCGGGCTGGCGGATGCCGGCTCGGGCGACGAGTCCGAGGCGCCCGCGGCGGCGGATCGTGAAATCCTCGAGTCGGAAGGGGGAGGTCCGCGACAGGGCCGTCACGCGCAGGGCCGCGACGTCCGGCGGCAGCCGTCCGGTCCAGGCGAAGGCATCGCCGCCGAGCGGCTCCTCGGCGAGCGCCAAGGTCTCGCCGCTGCCCGAGACCGCACTGAAAAGGGCTCGGGCGATGCCGCCGCTGCCGGCATCGCGCCACCGCAGCGTGACCCAGGCACCGCCGAGATCCGCGCCGGCGAGATCGATGCGGGTCTCGGTTCCGTCCACTCCCGTCACCGGCAGCGTCCGGCCCGCGAGTGTCGCGAGGGGCTCGGCCCGCTCCGCCATCGCGCCTCAGGCCTCCGAGTTCTTCGAGACCGAGGCCCGCACCGCGTCGCTCAGCACCGTGTCGTAGACGACCATGTCGCGGGCGAACCGCATGCCGCGCAGCAACTCGGCGAGTGCCAGCGTCTCGTTGGGAATCGGCAGGGGCAGCGGCAGCGGCGCCTCGATCCCGATATGGTGGAACACCGAGGCCATGAACGCCTCGAAGTAGTCGCGGTGTCCGACGACGTCGATGCGCGACAGGACCTCGACCGCGATGATGGAGCTGCCCGGCATCAGCCGGTCCTCCGGCACGTGGGTGCTGAGCTGGCGGGTGAGGGGGTTGTAGAGCAGGTGATAGGCCGGCTCCGGCATCATCCGGAACAGCCGCTTCAGGCTCTTCACGTCGGTGAAGTCGTAATCGAGGGTGAAGGCCGCGGCCTCGACGAGGTTGCCGAGGCGCCAGTGCTGCTCCGCGTTGGCGGCGATGCTCGCCCGCTCGCGCAGCCAGTACAGGCGGCTGGCCAGTTCCACGAACGGATCGTGGACGAGCAGCATGGTGAGCGCGCCGCTCTGGACGAAGTGCCCCTCGTAGCGCGGGAAGATGATCGAGCCGGCCATCAGGCAGGAATCGAGCGTGACGGTGTCGAACATCGCCCGCAGGATCTCGTCCGGAAACCTGCCGATCCCAAAATAGGATTGCCGGAAATAGGGATACAGCGCGGTCTGGATCACCGTTTCCGGGCGGATATGCCCGTTGAGCAGGATGACCTTCTTGTCGGTCAGACCGTGGCGCGGCAGCCGCCGATAGATCAGCACGTTGGTGTCGACGTCGTAGATCTCGAGCCGCTCGATTCCGGCCAAGCCCGGCACGTCGGACTCGCGGATCTCGAAATGGCACTGACCGGTTGCGTGCCAGCCGAACTTGACGAAGTTCTGGTCGGCATGGATCGCGGAGACTTCCGCCACCCGGCGTCCCTCGATGCAGACGGAGACCCGGCTGATCGCCTGCGGGTTGTCCGGCACCACCCAGCCCCGGATCACGTCGCCCTCGTCGGACGATAGGAGAAACCGCATCCTTGCTTGCCGTCCTCGGTCCGTGCTGGTCCGTGCGCTCGGTTTGTGCGCGCAGTCTTAGCCGATTTTTGCCGCCTGCGTGCAATGGGGAGCGCACGGTTGCCAGGCCCGGCGCGCCGGTTTCGGCGCATGGCGTCAGATTCCGCCCTCACCCCGCTTGCGAAGCCCGCCGGCACCGGCTATAGCCGCGGCCTCGCAGGACGCCGGGGCCACCCGGACAGCCTGCCGGGGCGCGTAGCTCAGCGGGAGAGCACTACCTTGACATGGTAGGGGTCACAGGTTCGATCCCTGTCGCGCCCACCATCCCACCCCGATGGGATGGACGATGAGA
>JAGTAM010000421.1 GCA_023422485.1 Pseudomonadota bacterium
GGTCGGGCTCTACGTCTTCGTGATCGCCTCGCCGCAATACATCGTCGAGTCGCAGTTCGCCGTGCGCGGCAACGTCGAGCCGATGGCGAGCGCCGAACTCGGCCTGCACACCGACCTGATCCAGAAGCACAACAGCCAGGACAGCTTCATCCTGCGCGACTACATCGGCAGCCGACCGATGGTGGAGGCCATCGACGCCAAGCTCGGCCTGGGCAAGATGTTCTCGGAAGACGGGATCGACTTCTGGGCCCGCTACGACGCGGACCAGCCGGTCGAGAAGCTGGTGCGCTACTGGCGCCGGCACGTGATTCCGCAGATCGATGCGATCTCCGGCGTGATCCACCTGAAGGTGCGCGCCTTCAAGCCCGAGGATGCGGTCGCGATCTCGCAGGAGGTGATCGCCCGCTCCGAGACCCTGGTCAACGGCATCTCGCGCCGGGCCCAGGAGGACATGATCACCAACGCGAAGAAGGAGGTCGAGCAGACCGCCGAGCGGCTCAAGCAGGCGCGGGTCGCGCTGCAGGAGTTTCGCAACCGCTGGGGCATCATCGACCCGGTGAAGACGGCCGAGGCCGCCGTGACCACGATCGAGCTCCTGCGCAAGGACAAGATCAAGGCGGAGAACGACCTGCGCGTCCTGCGCGATTCCAAGCTCGACGAGAAGAGCCGCGGCATCCAGGTGCTCGTGGCCACCGTCGGCGCCCTCGACGGCCAGATCAAGGACCTGCAGAGCCGCCTCACCACCGACGGCATCGTCTCGAATTCCGAGCACAACCTCACCCAGGCGCTGCTCGAATACGAGGGCCTGATGGTCGAGCAGACGGTGGCGGAGAAGCTCAATTCCTCGATGCAGCTGATCCTCGACCGCGCCCGGATCGCGGCGGCCAAGCAGCAGATCTATCTGGCGACCTTCGTGCCGCCCCTGCTGCCGACCTATTCGGAGTACCCGGCCCCGTTCTACGCCCTGTTCGCGGCCCTGTTCTGCTTTACCGTGCTGTGGAGTTCGGTCTCGCTCGTGGCCGCGGCGGTCAACGACAACCGGCTCTGAGCGGCGGGCCAGCGGCACTCATCGAACGGCATTTTCTAAAACAGCGTCCATGGCGGATTTCACCGACCTCATCGCCCGCGCCGTCAGCCCGTCCATGAGCCGGGAGGAGCGCGAGCAGGTCTACACCGTGGTCCGGCAGGCGGTGCAGCGGCTCCAGGAGCGCGAGAACCTGGCCGGGGACGATCCCCGCATCCTGCTCCAGCGCCACCTGATCGAGGAGACGATCCGCGACGTCGAGTTCGACATCGTCCGGTATCTCACCCTGCGCAAGATCGAGCAGGCGCGCGCGGCGCAGAACGCCGAGTACGAGGCGCAGTTCGCCAAGAAGCGGTAGGACACGGTTGCGCGGCAGGGCGATCGCTTCTCCGGCGCTTGGCACGCCGCTCGATCACCAGCTTGTGCCGTCCTATCGGGCCGGTATTCGGGGGGCAGCCCGTGCCTCGAGACCCTGCCGGATTCGGGGATCGGCCGCGGCGGCACCGATGCGTCAGATCATGGGAATTCAAAAATGTTATAAACTATGGGTTGTCTTCATGTGATCGAAACGTCTCTCGCGCGAAAAGACCGCCTCCCGCGAGCGATCGTTCCATGCAACTCCTGCGCACCTCTCCGATCAGGATGGCAGAGGCGGCCGGCCTGTCGCCCGCAACCTGCGGTCTGCTGGGCCTGTCCGTTTGCGCCGCCTTGTGTGTTCAAGGTCTGACGGGAGTTTGGATTCGCATTCCTCATGCCCAATGGCTCGCGCCGAGCGTCATGCTGCTTGGCGTTCTGTATTTAAGCTCTGGATCGTATTCCCACCCTCGCTTCAAGGCCGCCGTTACACTCTCCGCAGTCTTGATGGTGCAACTTCCGACCACCTGCGCTCTTGCTTACGGCGTTCAATCCTTCGGATTGCCGCTGCGCGATGATCTGTTCGCCAGCACCGACCGCGTCGTCGGGTTCGATTGGCTGATTTTTCAGTCATTCATGGTCGAAATGAAGAGTATGATGCAGGTTTTGAGTTGGGTCTACGACACCTTCTTCTTGCAGTTGAGTGCGGCGCCCGTCATCCTCGCGGCCGTCGGCGAGATGCGCCGGGCCGATCGCTTCGTGTCGTCCTTCATCCTCTGCGTGCTGATCATGGTGATCGTCGGCGGCCTGCTGCCGGCCGAGGGCGCGGCGGGACTCGTCGGTGCGGACCAGGCGCATCTGCTGTTCCAGGGCGCCACACCGCTCGCGGATCTGCACGCTTTGCGTGACGGCACGCTGCGCCTCGTCCGCCTGGAGGAGATCGGGCCGGTGATCTCGTTCCCGTCGCTCCATTGCGCGGTCGCCTATCTCGTCACGGCCGCGGTCTGGCCGCTCAAGCGTGCGCGCTGGGCGGTGCTCCTGCTGAACACCGTGATGACGGTCTCGGCGGTGACCCACGGTGCCCACTACGCCTGCGATTGCGTCGCCGGGCTGCTCGCTGCCGCCGCCTCGTTCCATGCCGCCGGGCGTCTGGGGCCGTGGAGCGAGAGGCGCTTCGCCCGGATGCGCGGCGCGGTGGCGCTGCCCGCCGTACCCGCCCCGACGGCGGTCGTGTCATAGGACCGATGCAAGGTCTCGCGCCGAGCCGGTGGACATCCCCGTCGGCTCTCAGCCGTAGGCCGCCACCGCCCGCACCCCGCCGGGCTCGGCGACCTGCACGCCGGCCTCGACATACTCGTTGAGCTTGTTGCGCAGCGTCCGGATCGAGATGCCGAGGATGCGCGCGGCGTGCGTACGGTTGCCCAGGCAATGGTCGAGGGTGTCGAGGATCAGGTCGCGCTCGACCTCGGCCACGGTGCGCCCGACGAGGCCGCGGGTGGCGGCTTCCGCCGCGCTCGCCGCCCGCTCGACCGGGCCGGAGACGGCGGGCGCGGCCAGCGACTCGCCCTCCGGGCTCAGGATCGCGTCGGGGCCGATCTCGGGGCCCTGCGCCAGCAACACCGCGCGGTGGATCGTGTTCTCCAACTCGCGCACGTTGCCGGGCCAGGGATTGCGGGCGACGAGCGCCTGCGCCTCGCGGGCCAGCGGCCGCAGCGGCAGGCCGTTCAGCTCGGCGTATTTGCGGGCGAAGTGGGCGG
>JAGTAM010000175.1 GCA_023422485.1 Pseudomonadota bacterium
GCCGACATCACCGCCTGGAACCCGACGCAGCTCGGCCGCTCTATCGGCTACCTGCCCCAGCAGGTCGATCTGTTCCCCGGCACGGTCGCGGAGAACATCGCCCGCATGGGCGTCGTCGATGCCGAGCAGGTGGCGCGGGCGGCGATGCTGGCCGACGTGCACGAGATGATCCTTCGCCTGCCCGAGGGCTACGACACCGATGTCGGTCGCCTCGGCAACCGGCTGTCGGGCGGCCAGCGCCAGCGCATCGGCCTCGCCCGCGCACTCTACGGCGATCCGGTTCTCGTCGTGCTCGATGAGCCGAACTCCAACCTCGATGGCGACGGCGAGCAGGCGCTCAATCGCGCCCTGATCGAGCTGAAGCGTCTGGGTCGCACGGTCGTCATCGTCGCGCACCAGCCCGGCGCCCTGCGCACGGCCGACACGCTCCTCGTGCTGCGCGACGGTGCGGTGGGCGCGTTTGGTCCGCGCGACGAGGTGCTCAAGCACCTCATGGTGCCCAAGCCGCGCGACGAGGCGACGGCCCCTGCCCACCGGAGCGCGCCGGTCGGACCCGCAGCGGCCTCCTTCGCCGCCGCTCCTTTCGCGGCCGCTCCCTTCGCCGCGGCTGCCCCCGCCGAGTGACCCGCCGCGTGTCTTGTCGAAGGCCGATCCCATGCTCGCCCTCCTGTCATCCTTCCCGGCACCCGCCCTGTCCGGCGAACCGCATGCACAACCCTCGGCGCAGTCCGGCTTCCAAGCCGATGTCGAGGCCCTGCTGAAGCCGGTGCAATCCTTCGCTCAGGCCACCTTCGACGGCCTCGTCGGCCTCGCGGGCACGACCCTGGACGACGTCCACGCCGCCTTCGCCGCAGACCCCCTCCTCGGGACGAAGCTGGCGGCCGTGGCAGGCCTCGTTCTCCTCGTTGCGGGCTGCTGGACCTTTGCCCGCCGCGCCGCCGGCCCCGCGTCGCGCAAGAACCGGATCGGCGGCGTGGCCGTGTTTCTCCTGGCTCTCGTCCCCGGCATGGCCGCTGCTGCCGGGCTGTTCGGCGCAGGCACGCCTCTGTTTTCGCCGGCCCTTCGCGATGGGGCGCAGCTCCCGTCGGCCGCGGGCTTGCGTGAGGCGTGGATCGATCCGTCGCTGGCGCTTCTGCGCGAGACCGGCCTCGACCCCGCGATCGGCCTCGCGCTGCTGGTGGGCGCCTGCGCCCTCGCCCTCCTCCTGAGTGCAAGGGCCGGCAAAGGCGAGCGCGCTCAGGACGATGCGGAGGCCCTGTCCCAGTACGTGCAGGCACCCCGGCGGCTCGGCTGGGCAACGATCCTGCTCGTGTTCGGCTGCGGCACGACGCTCGCGGCCGCCATCCCCCTGGCGGGGGCGGCCGTCGCTCCCGGCTTCGTCAGCCCGGATGGCCACCGCAAGACGGTGCAGCACCTCGAGGGCGGCATCGTCCGGCGCATCCATGTGCGCGAGGGGGATCTGGTGCGAGCGGGCGACCGGCTCGTCACCATCGAGGACACGCTCGCCCGGGCCAACATGGCCGAACTGAGCGAGCGTCTCGTGCACTTCCTGGCCATAGAGGCGCGCCTGCTGGCGGAGCAGGCCGGCGCGTCCGCCATTACCCCCCAGGACGCGCCGATGATCCATCAGGTTGCCCTGGCGAACGCTCTGCGCGGTCAGGAGACTCTCTTTATCAGCCGTCGCGAGACCCGGTCCGGGCGCGAGCGCATCCTGGGACAGCGCATCCTGCAGCTGCACGAGGAGAGCGAGGGCCTGCGCCAGGTCATCGCCTCCCAGAACGAGCAGGAGGCGCTGATCAAGAAGGAGATCGCGACGGTGGAGACCCTGCTGCGCCAGGGCCTCGAGCGCCTCCCTCGGCTTCTGTCGCTGCAACGGGTGCAGGCCGAGCTCGGCGGCGCGCGCGCCAGCAACTTCGCCCGCATCGCCAAGAACAAGCAGGCGGTCGGCGAGGCCGAGATGGAACTCCTCACGATGCGTCAGCAGGACCGCGAGAAGGTCAACGAGGAGCTGAACACGGTCCGCGCCGAACTCGCCTCGCTTCGCAGCAAGCTGCCGGCGCGCACGGACGTCCTCGACCGCACCCTCGTGACCGCGCCGATCGACGGCATCGTCATGAACGTGCGGGTGACGACGGAATCCGGCGTCGTGCGGCCGGGCGAGGCGCTCCTGGAAATCGTCCCGCAGAAGGCGAGCCTCATCGTCGATGCGCGGGTGAGGCCGATCGACGTCGATGTCGTCCGGCCCGGCATGGGGGCCAAGGTCGTCTTCTCGGCCTTCGCGCAGCGCAACCTGCCGCAGATCGACGGCCGCCTGCGCTCGATCTCGGCCGACCGCATGACCGATGAGCGGACCGGCGAGAGCTACTTCATCGCCAAGGTCGAGGTCGACGCGGCCAAGATCCGCGAACTCAATTCGAGCCTCGAACTCGTGGCCGGCATGCCGGCCGAGGTGTTCATCCTGACCGGGGAGCGGACGGCCCTCGACTACCTCGTTCGGCCCTTCCTCGAATCCATCAACAAGAGCTTCCGCGAGACCTGACCGGCCTCGCCGATCCGCCCCCGACGACGCGTCCGGCGAGCGATCGCCGGGTGGGTCACAGAAAGCCGACCGATCCGTTCGAGGCCGCCGCACCGCGCCGGCCGACCAGACCCCAGCGCGAGGCAGCGGACCACGCTCCGCTGCGCGCGGCAGACACGGGAGCCAACCATGGCGCGCAACAAGCTTGGCAAGGGCACGTCGGGCAGCAAGTCCGGCAGCAAGACGGAAGCGGTCCTGGCGCTGGCCTCCGGAGCGATGGTGCTCGCGCTCGACGAGGGCAAGAACGTCATCGGGCAGACGTCCGCCGCCGTGCCCCCGGCCGCGCCGCCGAAGGCCCCCCTCGCCCAGGGCAGCCCGGTATCCCTCGAAGTCGAGGATCTCCCCGCGGCGCCGCTGGCCTCCTCGGCGACCCCGCCGAGCCGGAGCACTCATGCAGCGCGGGAACTCACGAGCGAGGACACGGGGCCGGTCATGACGGCCTCGGTGGAAGCGCCCGCGCCCAAGGTCGGCTCCAGCACCCTGGTCGAGAGTTCGGGCCGCGTGCCGGCGCCCGCCCCCGCGATGGCCGAGGACAGCTTCGAGGCCGCGCCGGGAGGCTTCATCCCCGGCCCGGTCAGTTCGGGGAGAGGCGGCAGCGGCAGCACGGCGCGGACAGCGAACAGCAACACCCTCCTGTCCGAGCAGGACGTTGCGCCGGCCGCGCCCCAGGCCGACGCGGTGCCGCCGGTGATCCAGACCCTGCGCCTTCAGGCGGAGGCGACGACGGGGGTGACGCGC
>JAGTAM010000192.1 GCA_023422485.1 Pseudomonadota bacterium
ACGTCGACGGGCGCGAGGCCCGGTGCGCGCATCCGGTCGGGAGCGACGGCGCCCGAGCGCGCCGGCTCGGGCTTCGCCGCGGAGCGGCTGGACTCGACGGTGCGGAACAGGCCGTTCAGGCTCGACAGCACCTCGAAGGAGCGGCGCGAGAGCCGGCCGCTCGAACTGGCCGCCGCCGCCGCGCTGTCGGCCTGGGCCTGGGCCGCCTGCGGCGCGCCCCTGCGGTCGTTCAGGCCGGGCATCGGCTTCAGCTCGATGCCCTGGTGGGCGGGCGCCATGATCTCGTGCCACGTCATCGCGGGAAGCGAACCGCCGGTCATCTTGTTGGTCGGGCTATGGTCGTCGTTGCCGTACCAGACGGCGCCGACATAATTGCCGGTGTAGCCCACGAACCATGCATCGCGGTAGCCGTTGGTGGTGCCGGTCTTGCCCGCGACCTTCACGCCCTCGATCTGGGCTTTGCGCGCGGTGCCCTCCTCGACGACCTTGTTGAGCATGTAATTCATGTCCGCCGTCACCTGGGACGAGAGCACCTGCACCGGCTTCTCGTCGGCGTGGCGGTAGATCACCTCGCCGCTGGAATTGCGCACCTCGCTGGCGACGTAGGGCTTGGCGACCCGTCCGCCATTGGCGAAGACGGCGAAGCCCGCTGCCTGATCCATCACCGTCACCTCGGTGGCGCCGATCGGCAGGGAGGGCGTGTCGGTGAGCGGCGTCGTCACACCCATCGCCTTGGCGAGTTGGATGATCCTCTCGCGCCCCGCCTTGGCCGCCTTCCACTCGTGGGTGATGCCCATCCCCTTGCCGATGGCGGTTGTGATCTTGATCGGGATCGTGTTGACCGATTTCGCCACCGCGAGCCACATCGGCTGGCGGCCGGAATAGGAGCGGCCGTAATTCTGCGGGCACCAGTTGCCGACGCAGACGGGCGAGTCCACCACCGCCGTGTCCGGCTTGTAGAGACCCGAGGCCAGAGCCGCGGCGTAGACGTAGGGCTTGAACGAGGAGCCGGGCTGGCGCAGCGCGTCGGTGGCGCGATTGAACTGGCTCTCGCCGTAATCGGCGCCGCCGACCATGGCGCGCAACGCCCCGTCGGGGTCGAGGATCACGACGCCTGCCTCGTCCACGTCGTACTGGTCGCCGAACCGGCGCAGGGTGTTCTCCACCGCCTGATCGGCCGAGCGCTGGATCGAGAGATCGAGCGGCGTCTTCACCGTGAGGACGCGGTCGTTGCGCAGCTTGCCGGCATCGGCCAGCCGCTTCACCTCGTTGAAGGCCCAGTCGAGGTAGTAGTCGGCGGTGATGTCCTTGGTGCGGGTCACCGGGGTCGCAGGGTTGCGAAGCGCCGTCTGGATCTGGCCCTCGGTGACGAAGCCGGCCTCGACCATGTTGTGCAGCACATCCACCGCCCGGCTTCGGGCGGCCGGCAGGTTGACGTTGGGCGAGTACTTCGTCGGCGCCTTGAACAGGCCGGCGAGCATCGCGGCCTCTGCCAGCGTGATGTCCTGCAGCCGCTTGCCGAAGTAATAATCCGCCGCCGCCACCGCGCCGAAGGTGCCGCCGCCCATATAGGCGCGGTCGAGATAGAGCTTCAGGATCTGGTTCTTGGTCAGGTGCGTCTCGAGCCAGAACGACAGGAACGCCTCGTTGATCTTGCGCTCCAGCGAGCGCTCGTTCGACAGGAACAGGTTCTTGGCGAGCTGTTGCGTCAGGGTCGAGCCGCCCTGCATGTTGCCCTTGCCGGACGAGTTCGAGACGAGCGCCCGCGCCGTGCCGATCGGATCGATGCCCCAGTGCTCGTAGAAGCGCCGGTCCTCGGTCGAGAGAAGCGCCTTGATCATCAGTTCGGGGAAATCGTCGAACTTCAGGGAATCGTCGTGCTTGATGCCGCGCCGCCCGACCTCGGTGCCGTAGCGGTCGAGGAAGGTGACGGCGAGATCCTGGGCCTTGAGCCAGTTGTCGCTGGTGAGATTGAAGGCGGGCTGGGCCAGGAACAGCAGCATCAGGGCGCCGGCCGTGCCGATGGTGACACCCTCGCTGGTGAGGTCGAGGACGGTCCGTTTCCAGCCGCGGACGGAGAAGACCTGCATCCGCGCCTGGAAGCGCTCATAGGCCTCCGTCGTGGAATGGCCGCCCTCGTAGAGGCTCGCATTGACCCAGGCATCGAAGGCCAGGGCCGCGCGGCTGATCCGCGTCGTCAGCGTCTTGAGGCTGGGCAGGCGCAAGGCGGATTCCGGTTTCTCTCGACGTTGGCCGGGGCGGTTGAGGAGCGGTGCAGACCGACAACGATACCCGGATACGTTCTGTATCAGGACACGCGCCGGCCCGCGAGCTTCCGCTTCCGTTAAGGAACGCGAAGAACGGGCCGGAGCCCCCCGGCGCCCCGTCAACCGCGCATTAACCTTAAGAAGACTCTGACAGCCGAATCCGGCCGTCGGATGGCGTGGACCGCCGATCATCCGGCCACGCTTGCCCCCGGGGCGGCCATGCGGCAGGAGGGGCGCCTTGTCCCGAAACGAGACGATCAAGGAAGGCGAGGCGCCAGAGATGGCCGAGCGCAGCGATGGGCCGTTCTGGCGCGTGAAGAGCCTTGAGGCGATGAGCCCGGCGGAGTGGGAAAGCCTGTGCGACGGCTGCGGACGCTGCTGCCTGCTCAAGCTCGAGGACGACGACACCGGCGAGATCCACCACACCGATGTCGGCTGCACGCTGCTCGACACCCATACCTGCCGCTGCCGCGACTATCGCAACCGTGCCAAGCGCGTGCCGGACTGCGTGCGCCTGACCCCGGAGGCGGTGCGCGCGATCCCCTGGCTGCCGCCGACCTGCGCCTACCGCCTCGTGCGCGAGGGCCGCGACCTGCCGGCCTGGCACCCGCTCAAGACCGGCCGCCGGGCGAGCGTCCACGAGGCCGGCATCTCGGTGCGCGGACGCGTCGCCGGCAACGAGGAGGAGTTTGCCGAGGACGAACTGGTCGAGCGCATCGTCGCCTGGCCGGACGAGGCGGCGTGACGCACGGGGCTCAGGCCGCCCGCGGCAGCGGAAGCTGAGGCAGGGCCGTCACGGCGAGACCGATATCGAGTGCTGTCTCGATACCCTCCCGCCAAAGCGAGAGCGGCGTCGCCTGAGCGAGCCGGATCGTTCCCTCGCTCTCGCCCTCCTCGAGGCGCATCTGCGCGCCGAAGCCCACGACCAGCCGGCGCATGGCGGCGTTGTAGGGCAGGCAGCGCAGGCGAAGCTCGGCGATGCCGCGATTGCGGGCGGCCTCCGTCAGACGCCGCAGCAGCATCGAGCCGAGGCCCGCCCGCCGGAATCCCTGCTCGACCGTGAGTGCAACCTCCGCGCGCCGTGCCCCGGACGATCCCGAGCCGAAGGGGCGCAACTCGCCGAGTGCCCGCAGGGTGCCGCCCACGAAGACGCCGACGACCATGCCGGACATCACCGTCGCCCGCTCCGCATAATCGGCCAGAGCCCTGTCCCCGACGGACGCCATGAACCGGCTCGCACGGGTCTCGGCGTCGAGGCGGAGGAAGAAGGCGCGCAAAGCCGGGCCGTCGCTCGGCCAGAGGCGGCGCAGGCTCGTCCCGCCGCGACGCGCGACAGGACGGCGCGAGGAACGATCGACGGGAGAGGGGGACACGGAGGGGGAGGACATCGGGAAAGCGAAGAACTCTTGCGGTATGCCGGATCGGCGATCGGCCGCGCAGGCCCCCTCCCCGGCGCGGTCACATGGGATTTGGCCCGCGACCGTTCCTACCGCAATGCACCAAAGTGCCGGATCGTCACGCCCGACCGCATGGCTGGCCTGCCGGGACCGACCTGCTCGCCGAACCGCAGGCAAGCGGGTCCGACCCAGGAACGCGGCTCCGGACAAGCAGCAATGCCCGGAATTTCTAACATCATGTTATCTTTTATTTAAATCCTGGCCGGTAGACTGCCATCATGCGGCAAGAATCGAAATACATTGAGAACGAAGAGGGCTCAGCAGCCGTAGAATTCGCTTTGGTCGGCACAGCGTTCATCGTGACTTTGTTTTTCATTATGGCCACTGCATTGATCTTGTATATCAATCAGATGATCGACAACGCCACGGTGCGAGCATCACGTCAGATCCTGACCGGCGGCCTCCAGTCACAATCCACGGCAGCGACGCTGGAAGGGTTCAAGCAGAGCGTCTGCGGATACCTGCCGGCCGCGTTCTCCTGCAACGACATCATCGTGAACCTCTACGTCGTTCCGAGGTCGGCGCAGCCCAGCGGCTATTACTCCTTCGTCAACGCCGACATGAACGGCGTCATCGTCTCCAATCTGGCGAGCGGGACCGGTGTGCTCAATCTCGGCGGACGAGGCGACTACCAGTACCTGCAGGTCATCTATCCGATCACCTTCCTGCCCGCGCCGATCTCGTCCTGGCTGAGCGGCGGAGCGACCTACAACGGCAAGCCGGCCTATCTCGCGATCTCGGCCGCGGCCTTCCGCAACGAGCAGTACTGATGGCGGTCCGCCCCCCTCATACGCCCTCGCCCGCGGCGCTGCTGCGGACCGTCCGGAGCGGCCTCGCCGTGCGTGTCGAGCGCTTCCGTGCGGCGGAAGGTGCCATGGCCGCCGTCGAGTTCGCGCTGATCCTGCCTACCCTGCTGCTGATCATGTTCGCCAGCATCCAGATCGTCGCCTACATCGACGCGACCCGGAAGGTCGAACTGGTAGCCCATTCGATCAGCCAGATGATTTCGCAGGCGGCGCCGCCGAAGAACACGACGGTCGCGCAGGTCAACGCCACCGACCTGCACTTCAGCTACGACGCGACGCTCGTCCTCTTTCCCTACGTGATGAAGGACGCCAAGCGCCGCGGCGTCGCGTGGTGGCAGACCATCTCGATCAATTACGCCGCCATTCAGTTCAGGGCGAGGAACGCGGCCTGCCAGAACCAGACCGACACCAGCGGCGATCTGAGCGCCTGCTACGATGCCAACGTGGTCTGGACCAGCACCGGCACGCAGCAGCCGGCCAGCGGCGACAATTTCCGGCCCTGCGACACCGCGCAGCTGCCGGCCAACGATGATGCAGCGCCGAACCGGACCACCCTGCCGCGCTCCTCCTACGGGCCCGGGTCTCTGGTGGCGATCGACGTGGTGTTCGACTTCCAACCGACCTTCGGCTCGGGCTTCGTTCCGGCCATCCGGATCGCGCGATCGGCCTACGTGCTGCCGCGCTACGCTTCGCTGGTGAACTACGACACGGCCAACAACACAGGGATCGCGACCAGATGTACCGGCTTTTGACCCGCGCGCGCCGGCTCAAGGGCCGGGCGAAGGCCCTGGCCTCCGATCACGGCGGCAGCATCAACATCATGTTCGCCCTGGCGGTGATCCCGACCGTCGGACTCGTCGGTCTCGGTGTCGATTACGGCATGGCGATCAC
>JAGTAM010000239.1 GCA_023422485.1 Pseudomonadota bacterium
GCGACGCTCGCGGGCAAGCCGCATGTCGATGCGGTGATCGCCGCCTGCCGGACGCTGACCCCCGACCAGAGCCCCTGGGCCGGCATCCGCCAGTCGATCACCGGACTGTCCGAGACCCGCAGCGGCCATGGCTGCCGCCTCGACATCAACGACGGCACGGTGCTCGATTGCTCGTCACAGCCGCTGCCGCTCGGCGCCACGCTGCTGACCTTCATCGACGTCACCGCGAGCGCCAATGTCGAGCGGGCGCTGACCGAGAAGAACGACGCCCTGGAGCGCGCCTCGCAGCTGCGCGACACCTTCGTCCACCACGTCTCCTACGAGCTGCGCTCGCCGCTCACCAACATCATCGGCTTCACCCAGTTGCTGGGCGACGAGACCGTCGGCGCGCTGAACGAGCGGCAGCGCGAATATTCCGCGCACATCATGCGCTCGTCGGCGGCGCTGCTCGTCATCATCAACGACAAACTCGATCTCGCCTCGATCGATGCCGGCTCGCTCGAACTCCAGCGCGAGACCATCGACGTGCGCTCCACCGTGGAGGCCGCCGCCCGCGGCATCGAGGACCGGCTGGCGGAATCCGATATCGGCCTCGACCTCGACGTGCCGGAGGACATCGGCAGCGTCTTCGCCGACGGCAAGCGGGTGCGCCAGATCCTGTTCAACCTGCTCTCCAACGCGGTCGGTTTCTCCGCGCCCGGTCAGCAGGTCCGGGTCGAGGCGCGACGCGAGGGGACGGCGCTGCGGCTGACGGTGATCGACCGCGGCCGCGGGATCGCTCCCGAGGTCATCGACCGGGTGTTCGACCGGTTCGAGAGCAACACGCTCGGCACCAAGCATCGCGGCGTGGGCCTCGGCCTCTCGATCGTACGCTCCTTCGTCGAGCTTCATGGCGGCCGCGTCGAGATCCTCTCGGCGCCGGGGGCGGGCACCCGCGTCACCTGCCTGTTCCCGGTCGAGACCCCGCCGGGCAATGGCGGGCTCGCCGAGGCCGCAGAGTAGAGCATCCTCTCCTTCCAAAGCGGGCAACCACCGTTCGGGACGATGCTCTCCTCTTGTCTTTGCATCGTCTTTTTCCGAAAGCCGGCAACCACCATTCGGGACGAGGCTCGGGCGGCGACCGCTCACGGGATCGGGATGAAATCGGCGCGCGCCGGCAGGCGGGGCTCACCGCAGGTGCGGAAAAAGGGTTAAACATCCCTCGATAGAAGGGTTGAGGCTTAACCCTGAGCGGGATGGCCGTTCGCGGCTTTGCGGAGGATTGGGGCGTTGAGCGAGGTTCCGGACAGCACGGCGGGAAGCCCGCGGCCCGGCCCGTCGCAGGGCGAGGCCCAGACGCCGCCGGCGTCATCGGCGCCCCGGCGCGCCGCCTGGGAGGTGCTGCTGCCCGAGGAGGGCGCGACCGAGGACATGGCCGCCTTCCTGGCCGGCATCCTGCGGCCCGGCGACCTCGTGGCGCTCTCCGGCGGGCTCGGCGCGGGCAAGACCACGCTCGCCCGGGCGATGATCCGCGAACTCGCGGGCGATCCGCGGCTCGAAGTGCCGAGCCCGACCTTCACCCTGATGCAGCCCTACGAGACGCGCTCCGGCCGCACGGTGATCCACGCCGACCTCTACCGCCTGCGCGGTCCGGACGAGCTGGTGGAACTCGGCTTCGACGAACTCTCCGAGACCGCGATCACCCTGGTCGAGTGGCCCGAGCGGCTGGGCCACCGCGAGAACCCCACGCTCACCGTCGAACTCTCCCTGCGGGCGGAGTATGGCGAAGAGGCCCGCCTCATCCGGATCGACGGCACCGGCGACATGCGCGAGCGCATCGATCGCGCCCGCGCCATCCGGGCTTTGCTCGCCCGCAGCGGCTGGGACGAGGCCGAGCGGGTGCTGATGCAGGGCGACGCCTCGTCGCGCGCCTACGAGCGGCTGGTGAAGCCGGGCGGCGAGACCGCCGTGCTGATGATCTCGCCGCCTCGCCCGGACGGGCCGCCGGTCAAGGACGGGAAGCCCTACAGCGCCGTGGTCAAGCTCGCCGAGAGCATCCACGCCTTCGTCGGCATGGACCGGGCGCTGCGGGCGATCGGATTCTCCGCCCCGAAGATCCTGGGCGAGAACCTCGATGCCGGCCTGCTGATCCTGGAGGATCTCGGCTCCGAGCCGGTGATCGAGAACGGCACGCCGCGTCCCGAACGCTACGCCGAGGCCGTCCGGCTGCTGGCCAAGCTCCACGCCACCGACCTGCCGACGACCGTGCCGGTGAGCGAGGGGATCGACCACACCCTCCCGCCCTACGACCTCGAAGCCCTGCTGTTCGAGGCGGAGCTGATGCCTGAGTGGTACGCCCCGGCGATCCGCGGCACGACCCTGTCGCCGGAGGCGCGCGGAACCTTCCGCGACCTGTGGGCCGAGGCGCTCAAGGCGCTGATCGCCGAGCCCGCCACCTGGACCCTGCGCGACTACCACTCGCCCAACCTGATCTGGCTCCCCGAGCGGACCGGGCTGGAGCGGGTCGGCGTGATCGACTTCCAGGACGCGGTGATGGGCCACCCGGCCTACGACGTCGCCTCGCTGCTGCAGGACGCCCGGGTCGATGCCAGCGCCGATTTCGAGCTGCGGCTGCTCGGCCTCTACATCCGCGAGCGCCGCGGCCGGGATATCGGCTTCGACATGCAGGCCTTCGCCCGCGCCTACGCGGTGCTGGCGGCGCAGCGCGCGACCAAGATCCTCGGCATCTTCGCCCGACTGGACAAGCGCGACGGCAAGCCGGGCTACCTCGCCCACCTGCCGCGGATCGAGGGCTATCTCGCCCGCAACCTCGCCCATCCGGCGCTGGCGGCGGTCAGGGCGTGGCACGAGACCCACCTGCCGAGCCTCGTCGCGCCGCGGCCGGATGCCGAACCCGCCGCATCCTGAACGCTTCTTTTCAACCGGACCGGTCGAGGCGGCATGAGCGCTGAACCCACCCCGAAAAAAATCACCCGCGCCTTCGTACTCGCGGCGGGCCTGGGCAAGCGCATGCGCCCGATCACCGCGACGTTGCCCAAGCCCCTGGTCGAGGTCGCCGGCAAGGCGCTGATCGACCACGCCCTCGATCGGGCGGCGCAGGGCGGCATCGAGACGGCGGTGGTCAACGTCCACTGGATCGCCGACCTGATGGAAGGGCATCTCTCCCACCGCACCGGCGCCCCGGCCATCGTCGTCTCCGACGAGCGGGACGCTCTGCTGGAGACCGGCGGCGGCGTGAAGAAGGCGCTCGACCTCTTCGAGGGCGAGCCCTTCGTGGTGTTCAACTCGGACTCGTTCTGGCTGGAGGGGCCGCGGCCCAATCTCGGCCGGCTGATCGAGGCCTGGGATCCCGACACGATGGATATCCTGCTCCTCGTCGCGCCGACCGCGACGAGCCTCGGCTACGAGGGCGCGGGCGATTTCGACATGGACCCGGACGGCCGCCTGTCATGGCGCGGTGAGCGCGAGGTCGCGCCCTTCATCTACGCGGGCGTGGCGATCCTGAAGCCGGAACTGTTCGCCGACACGCCGGAGGGCGCCTTCTCGCTGACCCTGTTGTTCGACCGGGCGTTCAAGCGCAACCGCCTCCACGGCCTGCGCCTCGACGGACAATGGCTGCATGTCGGCACGCCGGAGGCGATCCAGGCCGCCGAGACGCGGGTGCAGGAGAGCGCGCGGATCGTTTGACCGGCAGCCCCGTTGTCGGGGCTCTGCGACAGGGTTTGGTTCGACACATGGGCCTTCTTCACGACGCGGTCGAGCGGTTCCGCACCACCCTCAAGGCCTATGCCGGCGACGAGACGCTGATGCAGGCGGCCGTCTCGGCCTGCGCCAACGTCGCGGTGGCCGACGGCGAGCTGATGACGGAAGAATTCGAGACGGCGCTCGCCGGCATCCGCGCGAACCCGATCATCGAGAAGGGCTACGACAGCCTGATGCTGGAACACGCCCTCTACGAGGGGCTCGGCCGCGCCCGCACCCGCGCCGGCCGCGCGGAGAACCTCGTGCGGATCGGCGCGATCGCCGAGCGGCCGGAGGAGCAGCGCCGCAACGTCTTCCTCGTCGCAGCCGACGTCGCCGACCACGAGGGCATCGGCCGCGAGGAGCACGCGGCGCTCGCCGAGGTCGGCGCCGCGCTCGGGCTCGACGGGAACGGGCTGCTGAGGCGGTTTCCGGAGGTGTGAACCGGGTCTTGAGTGGATCGGACTGGTTGTGTGCATCCCCTCGCTCCGCTTGCGGGGAGCGGGGGAAGACGGCCCCTGACCCGAAAGGTCAGGACGGACGATCCAGCTCAAACCCTGAGAATTCTCCGATCCCGCTCATTCCCCCTTAAGCCTCTTTCTCAAGCAGCGCTTCACGCCCGGCTGGCATGATCGTTCCCCTGACGAGTCCGGCTTTCGGCCTCGGCCGGCCCTGGGGGACTTTCGTGGAACCGATGACCCTTGCGGTGAGCGTGATGGGCCTGAGCATCGCCGCGGCGATGCTGGCGCTGATCCTGGTGTCGCTCCGCCGTCGCGGCTCCGTCGTGCCGGATACCGACATGACGGAGGCGCTTCAGGACCGGCTCTGGCAGATCGCCGAGAGCGAGGAACGCTACCGGGTGCTGGTCGAGGCCACGACGGAAGTCGTGGTGCAGCGGGACGGGCACGGGCGGATCACCTTCGCCAGCGAGGGCTTCGCCGCCCTGCTCGGCGTGAGGCCGCTGGAGCTGATCGGCTCGACGCTGACCCCGCAGGTGATCGAGCGCGGCGCGAGCGCGCTGCGCGCCGACGGCGTGCGGGTGGTCGAGGAGCGCTTGATGCCGGTGGACGGCGTGCCGCGCTGGTTCTCCTTCATCGAGATGCCGGCGGCCGGCCGTGCGGACGGTCCGAGCTGGCTGCGGGCCGGCCAGGACGTCACCGAGCGTGTCGAGGCCGCGCGCTCCCTCGACGAGGCGAAGAGCCGGGCGGAAGCCGCCAACGTCGCCAAATCCCGCTTCCTCGCCACCGTCAGCCACGAGCTGCGCACCCCGCTGAACGGCATCCTCGGCATGGCCGACCTGCTGCTCGAGACGCGGCTCGACCCCGAGCAGCGCACCTATGTCGAGGCGTTCCGCACCAGCGGCAAGGCGCTGCTCGGCCTCGTCGACGGCATCCTCGACTTCTCGCGCATCGAGGCCGGCCGCCTTGATCTCGCCGCCGAGCCCTTCGACGCCGCCGCCCTGGTCGAGGGCGTGGTCGAGCTGCTGGCGCCGCGCGCCCAGGACAAGGGCCTGGAGATCGCACTCGACATCGCCGACGACCTCGCCGCCCTGCGCGTCGGCGATGCCGACCGGGTGCGGCAGATCCTCGTGAACCTGGCCGGCAACGCCATCAAGTTCACCCAAGCCGGCGGCGTCGGCGTCAGCCTCGCGCGGGCGGGGCAGGATCCGGGGGAAGGGCTCGTCCTCACGGTCGAGGATACCGGGCCGGGCATTCCGGAGGAGCGCATCCCGATCCTGTTCGAGGAATTCGAGCAGGGCGAGGACAGCGCGAGCCACGAGGGTACGGGGCTGGGGCTGGCCATCACCCGCCGCCTCGTGGAGCGGATGAACGGGACGATCGAGGCCCGCTCGACGGTAGGGCGCGGCTCGACCTTCCAGGTCGTGCTGCCGCTGCCGGCGGCTGAGGGAGCGGAGGCCGCCCGAGGCCCGCGTCTCGCCCCGCGAAAGGTTCTGATCGTCGCCGACTCGCCCTTTCAGGCCCCGTTCCTGGCGCGGCGGCTCAGCCGCTCGGGCGCGGCGGCGGTGGTCGTAGACAGCGCGGAAGCCGGGCTCGACGCGCTCGCGGGCGTCGCCTTCGACG
>JAGTAM010000433.1 GCA_023422485.1 Pseudomonadota bacterium
CGGCTCTACCACACCGACGACGTGCGCGGCGTCGAGGTCGGGGGAGCGGGCAAGAACGTGCTCGCGATCGCCGCCGGCATCGTCGCGGGCCGCGGCCTCGGCGAGAGCGCCCGCGCCGCGCTGATCGCCCGCGCCTTCGCCGAGCTGATGCGCTTCGCCCGGGCCTATGGCGGCCGGGCGGAGACGCTGATGGGATTGTCGGGCCTGGGCGACCTCGTGCTCACGGCCTCCTCGCCGCAATCGCGCAACTTCGCCTTCGGTGAGCGCCTCGGGCGAGGCGCTTCGCCCGAGGCGGCTTCGGGGGGCAAGCTCGTGGAGGGCGCCTTCACCGCGCAGGCGCTGGTCGATCTTGCCCGCACGCGCGAGGTCGAGATGCCCGTGGCCGAGGCGGTCGCGGCGGTGGTCGCCGGTGCTCTGACGGTGGATGCGGCGATGACCCGCCTGCTGTCGCGGCCGCTCAAGGCCGAGACCGCATAAGCGTCTCCCGGTGGCTGAGGGCGAATCGGTGCGCGCCCTTCAAGCGCGGCCGGATTTTCGATAAGCGGGAGCGCCCTTCCCGACGGAGCCGCCCCGCACCATGGCCTACTGGCTGTTCAAGTCCGAACCCGCGACCTGGTCCTGGGACCAGCAGGTCGAGGCGGGGGAGGGCGGCACTTTCTGGAACGGCGTACGCAATCATCTCGCCAAGAAGCAGATGCAGGCGATGCAGGTCGGCGAGCGCGGCTTCTTCTACCATTCCAACGAGGGCAAGGCCGTCGTCGGCATCGTCGAGGTCATCAAGCCCTACTACCCCGACCATACCGACGAGAGCGGACGCTTCGGCATGGTCGATGTGCGGGCGGTGGCGCCGATGCCGCGTCCGGTCGGCCTCGACGCGATCAAGGCGGAGGAAGCGCTCAAGGAGATGGCCCTCGTCACCAATTCGCGCCTCTCGGTCCAGCCGGTGACGGAGGCGGAATGGGCCACGGTCTGCGCCATGGGCGGCTACGCGGAGCGCTGAGCAGCGGCGAGGCTGCCCGCCCCGGTTCGAAACATCAGCGGGTGAGCGCGCCGGGCGTCAGGCCACGGCTGCGCACCCGGACGCCCGCTGCATGGAGGGCTCGCCCGAGACCCGCGCGGGGGCGGCTCGACCCACCGCGATACCGATCCCATGCCTGTCTTCCCATCGCCGAAGCGCCTCCGGGCCGTCATCCGGTCACGCAGTGCGCGTTCGACTTGTCTTCCGGCAAGATCCCGTCGGGACAACAGGATAAAAGTATCGATATCCCGCCTTTGTCCGGCGCCTGCCGAACCTTGACACTGAAAATGTGTCCCTAGTTTCCGCGCAACCGTAAAGCGTGGCCGCTCGTTCGAGTGCGGACGGTGCCGTTCCCGCGAGGTCCATATTCGCGACGCGGTAATTGTCTGCGCGGGCCGCGTCGGCGACGCGGCACTTCACGTACACGGTTCGAACAGGATTGGAGACATCGATGGCGCCCCGTGAACCCCTGCTCATCTCCGTACCGATCGCGGCGCTGCGCCCGACGCAGATCACGGTCGGCTTTCGCGAGGTGGAGGAGAAGCGCCGTCGCTGGCGGGCGCATGATGCCGAGAAGAAGGCCGAATTCCTCGGCTCGCACATGATCCCGGTGCTGCTCGGGCCCAAGAAGAAGCACTACGTGATCGATCATCACCACCTCGCCCGCGCCCTGCAGGAGGAGGGGGAGAAGACCGTGCTGGTGACCATCGTCGCCGACCTGCACAAGCTCGACAAGGACGCCTTCTGGACGGTGGCCGACCACAAGTCCTGGGTCCATCCCTACGATGCCTCCGGCGCGCGGGTCGGCTTCGATGCCATCCCCAAGGCCATCGCGGATCTCGCCGACGACCCGTTCCGCAGCCTCGCGGGCGAGCTGCGCCGGGCCGGCGGGTTCGCCAAGGACACGACGCCGTTCAGCGAATTCCTATGGGCCGACTACCTCCGGCGCAACCTGAAGCGGAAGGCGATCGAGCGCGACTTCACCGAAGCGATGGAGAGCGCGCTGCGCCTCGCGAAGGCACCGGATGCCGGCTACCTGCCCGGCTGGTGCGGCCCTCTCGACGGCTGAGCGAAACAGGCGGCTGCCGCGGCGAAGACGCCGAGGGCGGCCGCGATCAGGGCGTTCCAGCCGGCGAGCGAGAGGCCGAGGAAGCGCCACGCGGCGGCCGTGCAATCGACCGGCCGCACGGTCTCGAGATTCTTCAGGAAGTCGGCCACGTCCGCCGGCCCGGCGCCGGAGCCGCCGCCGCAATCGTTGGGACCGGGCCAGAAGCCCCATTCCGCCCCCGCATGATAGACGCCGAGACCGGCCCCGTAGATCAGGACCAGCGCCACGAGGCCGAGGAGGAAGCGGGCGGGCCGTGGCGGGAGCAGGGCGGCGATCAGCGCCAGCGGCGCGGCGAGGTAGTAGGGCACCCGCTCCGTCAGGCAGAGCTTGCACGGCACGTAACCGAGGCCGTGCTCGAACATGAGGGCGCCGCCGACGGTCAGCGCGGCGCCGAGCGCCACGGTGAGCGCCGCGCTCCGCAGGGTGAGAAAGCGGGTCACAGCATCACCTTGAAGGCGACGAAGCCCAGGATCACCACGGCGGCGAACAGCCCCGCCACCACGTTGAGGTGCCGGTCGAGCACCGCGCGGATGCCGATGCCGTAGCGCCCGAGCAGCCATGCCAGCAGGAAGAAGCGCGCACCGCGGGTGATGACCGAGAGCAGCGTGAACCAGAACAGCGAGTAGTGGGCGAAGCCCGAGGTGATGGTGACGAGCTTGTAGGGGATCGGGGTGAGACCTTTGAGCAGGATCACCCAGTGCCCGTAGGTGGCGTAGGAGGCCTGGAAGGTCTCCGCCTTGTCGGCCAGCCCGTAGAGGTTGAACAGCCACAGTCCGACCGAATCGAACAGCAGCGCGCCGATGGCGTAGCCGAGCAGCCCGCCGAGCACCGAGGCGACGGTGGCGATGGTGGCGTAGAGCCAGACCCGGTCCGGCCGGCTCACCGCCATGGGTACCATCATCGCGTCCGGCGGGACGGGGAAGAACGAACTCTCCGCGAAGGCCACCGCCCCGAGCGCCCAGGGCGCGGAAGGCTTGGCGGCGAGCGCGAGGATCCACTCGTAGAGCCGGCGGAGCATGAGGCCTCGTTGGGGTCCGGGAAGCGGTGCCCTTTCAGCACAGAAGCGGGCCCGAGGCGAGAGTCACCCCGATGCGGAAAAGATTCGCTCTGGCCCGTCGCCTCGGCTTGTGCCAAGAGGCGCGTGCGTCGCGGGTATGGCGGAATTGGTAGACGCGGGCGACTCAAAATCGCCAGCCGAAAGGCGTGGGGGTTCGATTCCCTCTACCCGCACCAGCACGCCCCCATCGGAAGCGATCACGGCAGCGTCGGCTCGGCGGTGAGACGCGCGCGGATCGCGGCGCCGTCCCGGCCCGGTGGCGCTCCGAACAGGCGGCGATAGTCGCGGCTGAACTGCGACGGGCTCTCGTAGCCGATGGCGTAGCCCACGCCCGCCACGTCTCCGGCGGCGAGCAGCAGGCGCCGCGCCTCGTGGAGCCGGACCTGCTTCTGGAACTGGACCGGCGTCATCGTCGTCACGGCCTTGAAATGGCGGTGGAAACTCGCGGGGCTCATGCGCGCGAGCGCCGCCAGATCGGCCACGCGCAAGGCGTCCGCGTAGTGTTCGCGAATCCAGGCCGTCGCCCGGCCGATCCGCGCGGCGTGACTCTCGGGCAGGCCGAGCTGCCGCAGGGCCGGGCCGAGCGGGCCGCCGAGCAGACGCCAGACGATCTCCCGCCCGATCAGCGGCGCCAGAACCGGGAGGTCGCGGGGGTGGTCGAGCAGGGCGAGAAGGCGCGCGAGAGGATCGCACAGGTCGGGATCGAGCGCGACGGTGCGCAGCGGGGCGAAGGTCGGGGCGGGCGCCGCCGCCTCCGCGAGGGTCTGCGCCTGGGCGCTGAGAAGATCGGCGAGGGCGTCGAGGTCGATCGCGAGGCTGAGGGCGAGGTAGGGCCGCGCCGGGCTCGCCTCGGTGATCCGGGCCGTCACGGCCAGATCCAGGGAGGCGAACAGCGCCTGTCCCGCGGCGTAGCGGAAGGCCGTGTCACCGAGCAACGTCGCCTTGGCGCCCTGCGCCACGACGCAGAAGGAGGGGCGGTAGACGGAGCGGATCAGCCCGCTCGGCGCCTCAGCCCGGTTGAGGAGCAGCCCGTCGGCCGGCGTCTCCCGGCCGAAGCGATGCCATTGCCGTTCGATCAGCGCCGCGAGGCCGGACAGCTCGGTCGTCATGGGGCAATCCTAGCGCCCGCCCGTTCTCCGCGCATCACGGGAGGGTCGCCTTGAGAGGATCGGGCAAGGGCTTAAGAGGATCGGCCGTGCGCGGGACGCCACGGACGCCGTAACAGGGGGTGTTCCTTTCAGACGGAGATCTCTCCATGCGCCTACGCCCCCTCGGCCGAAGCGGCCTGTTCGTGTCCGAACTCTGCCTCGGCACCATGACCTTCGGCGGCAGCGAAGGGCTCTGGGGCCAGATCGGCCGGCTCGGCCAGGACGAGGCCGACGCCCTCGTCAAGACCGCGCTCGATGCCGGCATCAACTTCATCGACACCGCCAACGTCTACGCGGGCGGGATGAGCGAGCGCATCCTCGGCCAGTCGCTCAAGAATCTCGGCATTCCCCGCGACGACGTGGTGATCGCCACCAAGGTGCTGGGGCCGATGGGCGAGGGGCCGAACGCCAGGGGCGCCTCGCGCGGGCACATCCTCAGCCAGTGCAAGGCGAGCCTCTCCCGGCTCGGCCTCGACCATATCGACCTCTACCAGATCCACGGCTTCGATCCGGCGACGCCTGTCACCGAGACGCTGGAGGCGCTCGACACCCTCGTGCGCCACGGCCATGTCCGCTATCTCGGCCTGTCGAACTGGGCGGCGTGGCAGGTGATGAAGGCGGTCGGGCTCGCCGAGATGCGCCGGCTCAGCCCGATCGTCTCGCTTCAGGCCTACTACACCCTGGTCGGGCGTGATCTCGAGCGCGAGATCGCCCCGATGCTGACCGCCGAAGGGATCGGGCTGATGGTGTGGAGCCCGCTGGCGGGCGGATACCTCTCCGGCAAGTACGACGGCGAGGGGGCGGCCGCGGACGGGCGGCGCACCACCTTCGATTTCCCTCCGGTCGACCGGACGCGCGGCGCCGGCACGCTGGAGGCGATGCGCGGGATCGCCGGGGCGAGGGGGTGTAGCGTGGCGCAGGTGGCGCTGGCCTGGCTGCTGCACCGGGAGGTGGTCACCAGCGTCATCGTCGGGGCCAAGCGTGTCGGGCAGCTTGAGGACAATATCGGCGCGACACGGGTGCAGCTCGACGCCGACGATCTCGCGCGGCTCGACGCGGCCACCCGATTGCCGCCGGAATATCCCGGCTGGATGTTGGAGCGGCAGGGCGCCTACCGCGGCTGACCCGGAGCATCGTCTTTGTCCGAAGGCCGGCAGCCGCCCTTCGGGACGATGCCCTATCCCCGCAGGAAGCGCCGGATCCAGCCGCCGACGCAGGCGCTGTCGTGCGGCGCTTCCAGCGAGGCCAGCGCCGCCGGCACAAGGTCCGGGTCGGTCGCGCCGGCCCGGTGGCCGTCGGTGAGCGCGCGGGCGTAATCCGGCGCGAATTCCGGGTGACACTGGAAGGAGAGGGCGGGGCGGTCGCTCCAGGCCAGGAGGCCATTGGGCGTGAAGGCGCTGCCCGCCAGCACCCGCGCGCCGGGCGGCAGGGCCACGACCTGATCCTGATGGCTCACCGGGATGGCGATGCGCTCCGCACCGTCCATGAAGGGCGCGCGCTCCACCACGTCGTAGGCATGCAGCCCGAGACCCCAGCCGCGTTGTGACCGCTCCACCCGCCCGCCGAAGGCCTGCGCCAGGGCCTGATGCCCGAAGCAGAGACCGACGAGCTTCTTCGAGCGGTCGAGGCCGCGCAGGAAGGCGAGCAGATCCTCGACCCAGGGGATCGGATCGTAGACCGAGGCAGGCGAGCCGGTGATGACGAAAGCGTCGAACGCCTCCGGCGACTCGGGCCAGAGGCCCGCCGTCACGTCGAAGCATTCGAAGCGGTGGCCGTCGCCGATCAGTGCCTCGACCATGGCGCCGTAGGTGGGAAAGCGGCCGCCGAGCCGCTCGGGCGGATGGCCGGTCTCGAGGATGGCGATGTTCATGGGCCTCCCTAGCGCAACGGGGGCGGCGCGCGGAAGAACGGCCGTCACTGCGCCCCGGCAAGGCAGGTCCGTTGTGCCTGCAGCGCTTCGGCGGCCCCCGACAGGTCGAACGGCGTCACCTGCCCTGAGATCTCCGCCCGCGCGCTGTCGGCCCGCGACAGGATCTCCGCCGGATCGCGTTGCCCCGGCTTAATCGGCAGCACCAGACTGTCCGGCACCGGCGCCGCGGCGCGGCCCGACCACAGCGTCGCGCCGCCGACGATGAGCCGGACCGTTTCGAACGATCCCGGCCCCCGCTGCCAGACGGAGGAGGAGAGGCCGATATAGCGCTCGCCGGCGCGTGTGACTTGGTAGCCAAAGGTCTGCCCGCCCGCGCGCCGCTCGATGGTGCAATAGGCTCCGAGCGGCCCGCTCGACGACTTGAGCAGCCAGGCGCCGACCATGCGCTCGGTCACGGTGTAGCGACCGATCTGGCGCTGCGTCTGGGCGCGGAGCTCCGGCACGGTGAGCCATCCGGCCAGAACGAGGGCGACCGCGATGGTCCGGCCTGCCGGCGTCACCGGCAGATGCCCTGGCGTGCGAGGCAGGGCAGGAAAAGCTCCTCCGCGACGGGCAGGTCGATGGTCTTGGCTTCGAGCTTCGTCATCGCCCACTCGGCCTTGCCGGAGACCGGTTCGATCAGCCAGCGGACGGTGCGCGGTTCATCGCGCTTCGGATCGTTCGGCAGGCGAACCTCCATGTACTGCTTGGACCACCACAGCATTCCCGATGTCGGGAAGGTGACCGCGATCGTCTGCCGAGCGCCGCCGCACACGACCTGACGCACCGGAATCGCGGTATCCGAGCCGGGCTTCGGTCTGATCGTTGCCGCCAGCAGTCCGTCGCCGGCCCCCGAGGCCTTCAGCGCCTCCTTGCAGCGCGCTTCCTCGCGGCGTGTCTCAAAGGCACGGGTGGCGTCGAGGCAGGCCAGGACCAGCGGCCTCATCGTCTCGTCGGAGGGAAGCGGATCGCGTCCGCATCGCAGGATCGGCGCCTCGGGCGTCCGCGCCATCGGATCGGCCGCGGCGAACGCCTGCTCGACCTCGTCCTTGGCCGCGCGGACGGCCTCCGCGCGGGCGCCCCTCACCTTCGCGTCGAACTCGGCCAGCAGTGCCGGCGGCGGATAGGTTCCCGCGAGATCGCCGGTGTCCATCAGGAACCAGTGGTTCGTGCGCAGACCCTCGAAGGTCTTCGGCGCGGCCTCGATCCGCTCGACCTGGGCCTGGAAGGATCGCCGGATCGTCCTGTCGACATAGCTGTCGGCGGCCTCGGTGCAGATCTTGTAGAGCCGCGACAGCGCGTCGTTGCCCCATGAACGGCCGACGAGACCCTGGCAGCGTGAGCGCGCCTGATCGAGGGGAAGCGTCGCTGGGGTCTCCTTGGCGAACGCATCCTCGATCTCTCGGACGGCGGCCCTCTCCACCTCCGCGCGGCGCGGTTCGAGCGGCGCTCCGACGAAGCGCTCGTAGAGGGCCCGCGGGACGTCGTTCCGGCGCAATTCCTCCTGGCTCAGCGGCAGCCCGTTCGTATCGCGGAGCGTGGCCAGGGTCGGCGGAAGGGCGCGCAGGCGCTCCCGCTGCTCGCGCAGCCACGCCGCGTTCCGTCCGCGCCGCTCGATCTCCGGATAGGACTGGGTCAGCAGGCGGACGACGGTCTTGCCCTCCTTGCAGGATTGCACCTGCTGGATGAGGCTTTCGGTGAAGGCGCGGTTCCAAGACTCCACCGGCAGGCCGACGGCGAGTTCGAGCCGGTCGGTGTCGATATAGACGAAGTCCGAGAGCCGCTCGCACAAGCCGTCCATCGAAAGCGGCTTCAAGGGGCTGTTTTGATCCGCGAGGCGGTCGGCCACGAGACGCAGGCGATCGAGCGCGGAGTGCCGGGCGGCGGCGTCGCGTTCCAGCGAGCCCTGGGGCGTCGCCTCGGCGCTCGTTCCCGTGCGCAACGCTGCGACAAGCCGCTCGCGGTCCTCCGGCGTGGCGATGGGGGCGTCGGCGAGCCGTTTGCGCTCCGCCTCGTAAAACCGCTTCCAGAACGCCGGCGCGGCCTCGGCGTAGCGCTGGCGATAAGCCTGCTGGTCGAGTTCCGGCAGCAATTCGATCGGCGGCAGGCGCTGCTGTTCGGCCGCGGCGGCGCGTGCGGTCCGGACCGTCGGTTCGGTCTCGCCGAAGAGAGCGAACAGGCCGTCCATGCGTGCCTTCGCGCTCTCGGTGCGTTCCACCGTGAACGGCTCGCACTCGGTCTGCGGCCGGCCCTGGTAGGTGAGCCAGCGGCCTTGGAGCCTCTCGCCATCCGGCTGCGTGCGCAGCGCGAGCCAGGGGCGGCCACGCCGGTCGGACAGGACGAGACCGTCAGCGGTCGATTGCGCCGTCAGTTCCAGGGCCTGGAAGGACATCCCGTCCGCCCTCCGGAAGAAGACGTTGAATCGTGCGTCCGCCGGAGAAAATTCCCAATCGTCGAGCGTCAAATTGCCGTTGCAGACATGCGAGCCGCGATAAAACTTCGCCTCGCCGGCTTCGGCTCCACCAATCAGGCCTCCCGCTACGACGAGGATCGCGAGCACATTTGCAAGACGTTGCATCGATGAACCGGGTCTCTCCGAGAGCGGCCCGCAGTTTTGATCCGCGGCGCTGCTGATGGAGGCCGGAGCTAAACTGGATTTGCGACGACAATGCAACCAGCGCACGAGACAGGATCGGCATCGCTTGAAAGACGATCACCCAGGCTCGTTGCTGGCCTCAGTCGCCGGCGCCCGCGTCCGCCGGTTCCCGACCCGGATCGAGGCCGCCGGGCGCAGCATCCGCCACAGCGGGCTGGGCAATGGGAGAGATGCAAGGCTGGAGCGTAGCGGTTTCCAGGGCATCAGGGCCGCTGCATCGGGCGAGCGCGCTTGCCGAAAGCCCCTTCCAGATCCTGAACGTCACATGCCCAGGTCGATGCCGGGCTCCGGCGATGCGGTGCCCGATGAACCGCCGTGCGGCGGCGCGGAGGCGGGCAGCGGCTCGGGAGCGATCCGGTCACCGGCCGGACGAGACGGTCGGCGGATTCTGTGGTTTCCAGCCGCGCCGCCCAACTCGACATGGAAGGTCTGATAGATGAAGGCGAGCAAGTCCTCTGCCGCAGCGGCGCGCTTTTCGGCGGAAGCTGCGCACGCTTTCACGTCGTCGTAGCGCCGCCGCAGTCCCTCGTTCTCGGAAAGAGCCGTTTGCAGGGCGATCTTGGTCGCGTCGATCGTCAGCCGGCATTCCCGGATTTCAGCGGCCCGAGCCGTTCGCTCCCGCTGCCACCGGACCCGCTCCTGCTGGACGCTCCGGATCAGACTGTGCGTCTGCGGCTCGATCGTCTCCCGCCAGCGCTGCAGATCATGGATCGTGTCCGCGGCCTGCTTCACCAGCCCCAGCGCGTCGGACAGTCCGACCTCGATGTCGAGCAGGGTCCGTTCGGAGGCTTGAGCCGGTGGAGGCGGCTCGCCGGTCGTCGGGCACGGGCTGTCGAGATTCATGACGGCGAGGTCTCGCCTTTAGGGCGTCTCCTGCCCGCCATCCCCGGACTCGGCGGTCTCGGGCTTGGTCTTGGAGCCGAAGGCCGTGAACACGGCGTCGTGGATCCGCACCAGCCAGGTTTCCGCCTCCTTGGCGCGCGTCTCGGCACGGCGGGCGCGGTCTTCCGCCTGCGACAGCAGGAGCTGGTTCGACGCGATCGTCTTCTGAAGCTGGCGCACCTCGTCCTCGGCCTGGGCGATGACGTTCCTCAGCTGGTTCTCCAGATCGACGGCGCGCTCCTCGCTGATCCGGATCGCCTCGGCCGCCTCCTGCACGAGATCGATCGCCGAGACCCAGTCGCGCTGCGGCAACGACGGCGCAGCCCCGTCAGAGGAGGCGCCCTCCGAACCGCCCGGGGAGAAACTGATCACTTTATCGCCCGGTCGCGTCACGTTGGCCTGCCAAGCCCTCATGAGAATCGAGTTGCCGGAGGAGGGGGCGTCCTTCACAGCTTGCTCTGACATTCAACGATCCTTCCAGCTCTTCTTCAACGGGCGGTGTCGGACGAGGCCGATTTGCCGGTGGAGGTGAACGGGCGGACGTTACTCACCTCCTCGGCGGAGGCCTGCGCGGTCTCGTCGTCGGCCTCGTCGTTCATCTGCTCCCGCCAGGGGCGCCCCGAGCGTTTCAAGGCATCGTGCTGCTTCTGAAGCGTGGCCCGGCTCTCGCGGGCGATGTCGAGAGCCCCCTGCAGCAGGGCCCGCTCCGAACGCTCGTTCTGCAACTCCTCCATCAATCTGCGATTGGAGGCTTCGAGATCGGCGCGGGCGGCTTCGTGCCGGTGGGTCATGTGCTCGATGCGATCGTTCAGAACCGCGTTGCGGTTCATCGTCTGCTCGATCGCGGCATCCTTGGCGGCCAAAGCCTTGTTGAGCATGTCGCAGCGGCTATCGAGTTCGCCGCGGATCCGCTGGATCTCCTGGAAGCGATCGGCTTGGCGGGCGAGATCAGCCTGCAGCGCTTCGAGGCGCCGTTCCAGCGTGCTGCGCGCGATCGTCGCCTCCTTGAAGTTGCGATCGACCGCGCGGAACTCCTCGTCCTTGTCCCGCAACTGATTGCGCGCCTGCACCAGCAACTGCTCCGTCGAGGCCGCGCGGTTCAAGGCGGCTTCGAGTTTCATCGCGAGACTGGCGCGATCGTTCCGCAAAGCGGCCAATTCTGTTTCGTGCTGGACCTCGTTGCGCTCCCGCACCGAGATCTCCGTCGCGAGCTGCGTCTCGATGAGGCGCAGGCGCTGCCGGTCCGCCTCGGCGGTGGCCGTGAGGTCGCGATGGCGGGCATCGAGATCCGCGAGCTGCGTCGCCTGCTCCTCGCTGAGAAGCTGGAGCCTGCGCCCGTCGGTCTCCAGCAGGCTGTTCTTCTCGCGCAGATTGTTCAACTCGTGCTCGGAGCGTGCCAAGGCGCTGTCGGCGGCCTGTGCCTCCTGCCGAAGCGCCCGGCTTTCGCTCGCCAGGGCCTTGTTCTGCTCGACCTCGGAGAAGAGCTGCCGCTCCAGATTCTCGATGACCGACAGCTTGTCGCGCAGGTCGATCTGATACGCCTCGACCGCGGCATCGCGCTCGCGCAGGTTCTCCAGGGTCCGCTTCGCCTGTCCTTGAGAATCCACCAGTTCGTTGGTCAGGCGCGAGAGCTTCGCCGACAGGTCCACGACCTCGTCGCGCAAGCCGCCATTGGCGCTGACTTCCTGAGCCAGCGTGCTCTCGAGCTCGGCGATCCGTACACTGGCCTTTGAAAGCTCGCTGCTGATGCTCGCCAGCGGCTGCAGGATCAGCGTGAAATCATCCTGGAGGCTGCGGAGATCTTCCAGTCGGCCGACCATCGCGTCGATGCGCTGCCGGACGACCTCGTCGCGCTGACCGATGGCATCGAGTGTGGGCGCCGCCGGCTCCGGTGCGGGGCGCGGGCGTCTGCCGCCCTCCATCAGGTCGGGCATGGCGGCCTTCGGCAATCGTGGCGAGGGGGATGTCTCCGAAGCCGCAGGCCGTTGTTCCGCGTCCCTGTCGCGGGTGGCGGATGACGTCGGCAGCACGTTTCGAAACGGCATCCAGGCCATCGCTGTGTGATCCCCTGACGACACGGCGAGTTCGCGGTGCTTACTGCTTTCTTAACAGATCTGTTCACCAGGGCGAGTCGCCAACTTCGTTGGCAACAGACTTCTTTCAAGCAATCAATCGATTGATGGTTCGGTTTTTTGGGAGTGATATATGTATATTTTCAAGTATTGCATTGAATGTATTCGAGTGTTGATCTCATCCCTCTGACATTAACGATAACAGACTTGTGTTTCGGACAGCGGCGTTGCCGGCGGATGTTCTCGCTTGGGCAGGACAGCGCGCGAGTTCGACTATCGATCATGCGCTTGCGCGCGTGACCGCGATGCTCGTCAATCGGGACGCTGGGCGAACCGCGTCGAACAGGGATGCGCTCGCCGAAGGCGGTTCGGTTGCAGGCGAGCCGATGGCATTTCACCCTGGCGCGAGCATCGCTCCGATCGGCAGGCCCGCGGTCGGACGCTGTCAGGCCGCGGTCAGGCCGCGCTTGGTCCCGTCTCCAGCGGGGCCGCGTCGCGGGTGCGGATATCCATGGTGTTGCCGCGCCAGACGATGGCGGTGCGGGCCCAGGCGCTCGCCCAGATCGCCGGCAGCAGGGCGTCGCGGACGAGGAAGGCGGCGAGCATCCGCGGCGAGCGGTGCCAGCCGGCGCGGGCGGCGAGCGCCATCTCCGCGCCGTACCACAACGCACCGGCTCCGCAGAGCCAGAGCGCGGCTTCGGCCGTGCCCGCCACGAGGCCGGTCAGCACCAGCGGCAGCAGGGCGCCGATACCGATCTCGGGCGCGAAGAACAGGGGGAAGGTGACCCGCCGCAGACGCGCCCAACGCACCTGCCGCGACCAGACCTCTGCCAGGTCGCGGTGCCCGAGGGGCTGGCGGAAGGGGGATGCGACGAGATGGACCCGCTTGCCCGCGGCGCGCACGAGCTTGGTCGCGGCGGCGTCCTCGGCGATCTCGGCGTTCAGCGCGCGGATGCCGCCCTGCTTTTCGAGGAAGGGCTTGTTCCAGAGCATGCTCTTGCCCTGGGCGAAGCCGAGGCCGAGTGCCTCGCCGGCATATTGCCAGCGGCCCTGCAGGGTGTTGAGGAAGGCGCACTCCACCTCGGCGAAGAAGTTTGCCGGCCGCGATCCGATCGGCGTCGAGCAGACGAGGCCGCTATCGGTGCGCCACGCCGCCTGCATCTGCTGGATGTAGTCGGCCGGCATCAGGACGTTGGAATCGGCGAGGATCACCCATTCGTGCCGGGCGTCATCCCAGCCGCGCACGCAGTTGTTGAGCTTCGGATTGCCGCCGAGGCGCTCGTCGCCGAGGATCAGCCGCGAGGGGATCTGCGGGTGCGCCGCCCGCAGCCGTTCCAGCAGCGGCAGGATCGGATCGCCCGCATCCGCGACGCAGAAGATCAGCTCGTAGGCCGGGTAGTCGAGCCGGAAGCTCGCCAGCAGCGTCTCCTCGCTGAACGTTTCCAGGCCGCGAAGGGGCCGCACCACCGAGACGGGTGCGCCGGCGGGGAAAGCCGAGGGTTTCCCCTTGCGCCCGATCCGCAGGGCCGCCACGGCAAGGCTGGCGAGGTTGACCGCGATGAGGGCCGCGCAGAGCGCGAGGGCGGCGGAGGCGCCGCTCTCCGGCAGGGCGATCATGCGCGGCGTCTCCCGTCGATCGTGGTGTCCGGGCGCGACGGCGCGTCCCATCACGCCCCTAGCAGCGCCGCCTTATCAGGCGTGTGACACTTCCCACGCTGATCCAGGCCGCCTCCTTGATCCCGATCGTGTTCCATCCGGCCTACGAGGCCGAGTTGCCGGCGGGCCACCGCTTTCCGATGCGCAAATACGGGCGGCTCGCCGAGATCCTGCGCGCCCGCGGCCTCGTGCCGGAGGGCTTCGTCACGCCCGAGCCCGCCGATGCGGCCCTGCTCTCGGGCGCGCACGAGCCGGGCTACGTGGACGCCGTGCTGGCCCTCGACGTGCCGCGCGCGATCGAGCGGGCGATCGGCTTACCCGTGACGGAGAGCGTCGCCGCCCGCTCCCGCGCCTCGGCCGGCGGCACGCTGCACGCTGCGCGCCTCGCGCT
>JAGTAM010000258.1 GCA_023422485.1 Pseudomonadota bacterium
CCGCCGTAGGTGTCGACGATGATCTTGCGGCCGGTGAGGCCGGCATCGCCGTCGGGACCGCCGATCACGAACTTGCCGGTCGGGTTGACGTGCCAGACGGTGCCCTCGTTGACCCAGCCCTCGGGCAGGGCCTTGAGGATGTAGGGCTCGACGATGGCGCGCACGTCGGCGGAGTCGAGCGACTCGTCGAGGTGCTGCGTCGAGAGCACGATCTGCGTCACCTCGACCGGGCGGCCGTCGGCGTAGCGCACGGTGACCTGGCTCTTGGCGTCGGGGCCGAGCTTGGCCGCGTCGCCCTGCTTGGCCTTGCGTGCGTCGGCGAGGTCCTTGAGGATTTTGTGGGCGTAGAAGATCGGGGCCGGCATCAGGGCCGGGGTCTCGTCGGCGGCATAGCCGAACATGATGCCCTGGTCGCCCGCGCCTTCGTCCTTGTTGCCGGCTGCGTCCACGCCCTGGGCGATATCGGCCGACTGGGCGTGCAGGTGGATGGCGACGTCGTTGTTCTTCCAGTGGAAGCCCGACTGCTCGTAGCCGATGTCGCGCACGGCCTCGCGGGTCAGCTCCTCAAGATCCTTGAAGGTCACGGAATCGGGGCCGCGCACTTCGCCCGCGATCACGACGCGATTCGTCGTCGTCAGCGTTTCGACGCCGAGGCGGGCCTCCGGCATCGCGGCGATGTAGGCATCGACCACGGTGTCCGAGATCCGGTCGCTCACCTTGTCGGGGTGGCCTTCGGAGACGGATTCGCTGGTGAAGAGGTAGTCGGAACGCGGCATGATGCACCCCCGATTGTCGGGCGCGCCTCGTCTTGTCACGGCGCTTGACCCGGTCTCCAGAGGCGCGGCTTGTCGCATCGACGAAATGGACGGTCAAGCCGGAATGGCGAAATCGTCCGTTTTAACGAACGCTGTGGGGAGTGTGTGACTGGGGCGCGATCCGCACGGCGCCGAAATCCGGAATTGGATGGACGAACGGCTTCGAGGTCGTGGGCCTCAGCTCTTGAGTTCGCGGCTCAGGGTTTCGACCGCGGCCGAGAGTTCGCGGCGCTGATCCTCGCTGAACGTTTCGACGAACTGGCGCGCGAAAGCGCGGGCAAGATCAGACCACGGATCGGCCGCGTAAGGTTGCTGTCCATTATCCGAAAAGCCACGTTCCGTTTCCGGATCAGGATGGGGAATGCCGTCGAGAAACTCGGAGACCGGAGTATTGGTGAGGCGGCTCAGGATCGCGAGATGGATGGCGCTGATCCGGTTGACTCCCTTTTCATACTTTTGGAGTTGAGCGGCTGACATACCGAAGCTGTCGGCGACGGCGCGCTGCGTCAGTTTCGAGCGTTTGCGCTGCTCCGCAATACGACGTCCGAGAAGGACGTCGCGCTCATCGGTCTTCTGGCCTGCCATCTTCTCTCTGCCCACGTTTTATTGGGCGATGCTTCGAACGAAAACTTTGCTGTTGCAAGGCTTCCGGAGCGGCAACCGCAACGCAAGACGAAATATGTCATTTGTTAATGATGCGACGCGGTGTCGCAGGTTGATCCAGGCGCGAATATTCCGAAGGCCCGCAATCATAGGGTCGTATAAGCGAGTGGCGTCCCCGGCAGGGCTCGAACCTGCGACCCCAGGTTTCATACCACTTCGGCTTTCGCCGCCGCGCTGTGCGCGCGTTCGTGGCCTGGACTATCCCTTCACCCTGGGCCTCGTGCGAGGCCTTTAGGTGCCGCCCGTCTAGTCTCTACACCTTCCCGCGACCGGCAATGGGTCTCGGGCTTGGCTCGGGATCGGCAGAGCGCCGCAGCGCCGGAAGCTTTCCCCGAATTTGAGCGGATCCGCCACGCGGTTTCCCATCGCGGCGCCCAATTGTGGAGTTTAGGAAACCTGTGCTCTGTCCAGCTGAGCTACGGAGACGTCGGCAAAGGCTTAGCATCATCGCACCGGACCGCCAACCGCTCCGATCCCAGCCAGAGCCGGGGGCTGAGGTTTAACGTGTCGAAAATGTGCTTCCGGGCGATGGCCGTCGGCAATCCGGGCTCGCTAATCAGCGAGCCCGGAATAGACCGCCCCGCCGGCCGGAGGAGCGACGTCGTTGGCCCGCATTCGGGGCCGTCGGGCCTGTGGCCCCCGGGACTCAGGGGGCGACAATCCGCGATTGTGTGGGTCTGATGCTCTCACGTGCCGCGATCCGGGCGCTTTTCGCGCGGCATCCTTCCCGCGACGACAGGCCGAGGGCGAGCGGTGGTGATGGGGCGTGGCGGGGGGCGCGGTGACAGGCGCGGCTTTGTACCCAACCGGCGTCGGGCCGGCCGCCGCGCCAGTCCGGGCCTGGCTTGGCTCCTCGCGACCGCCTGCGGCGGGAGCGTCGCTTCTCACGGCCTATCGGCCGCCCCTCGCGCCGAGGACACCTGCCGGCTGTCTGCCGCGCGTGAGGATCGCCTCGCCGGTGTCGGATCTCGGGGCGAACTGATCCTCGCCTCGGGCCGCCGGGCGGTGCTCTCCGGCCTGCGCTGGCCCGACGAGCCGGCGATCGATGCCGGCGCGCGGGCTTGGCTCCTGACCTTCCGGGGCGCGCCTTTGACACTGACCGAGCGCGGCCCCGAGGATCGCTGGGGCCGCCGG
>JAGTAM010000274.1 GCA_023422485.1 Pseudomonadota bacterium
CCGGGCCCGCCGATCCACTCCTCACGCGCATCCTCCAGCCCCGGCAGGTCGTAGACCCCGGACCCGCCGATCACGCCCAGCACCGCCTTGGCCATGGATGAAGTCTCCTCGAATAGATCCGCTACCAATCGGATCAGACGGCGTGGTCGCTTGGATCGGTGTTGTGCGTGGTTCGAGACGGGCTTCGCCCTCCTCACCATGAGGGTCGTGGTGTCTGCCATGCACCACTTCCCTCATCCTGAGGAGCGCTCGTCAGAGCGCGTCTCGACGGACGCACGCCCGTTTGCCAATCGCCGACCGCGATCCTGTCGACCCTGCATACCAGCCGCTTCAGCCGAGCGAAACCGAGCCGAGTTCCCCCCCAACGATGCAGGGGAAGATCGTCTCGCGGAACAGCTTGATGCGCTCTACGCGGATGGTGAGATCGACCGGCATGGCCTCGACCGTCTCGACCGCCGACACGGGCACCGGCTGCGCGTCGGCGAAGCGGGCGATAGTCGTGTGAACCAGATCGTAGTGCCGATGCGCGAGGCCCGGCGGCGGCGGGAGCGTCTCGGCGATCCTGCTGCGCAGGCGTCCGATCAGACCGCTCTCCTCCTCAGCCACGGCGATGATGCCGACCGGCATCACCTTGAGCCGGGAGAAGCGCAGGTGGAGCGGCGGATGCCCGGCGCAGGTCTCCTCGACCAGGGCTCGGGTCTCCGTCTCGATCAGACCCCAATAGGCCGCCTTGTCGAAACCCTCGCTGGTCGGGACCAGCGGGTAGATGGTGACGTGGAAGGCGTGGGGCGGAGCCAGGTGAAGGCGGCCCGGCCAGCGCTCCGCCGCCTGTCGCTGGAGGGTCTGCAGAGCGTCCTGCGCCTCCGCCGCCAGGTGCGGCTGGACGTGGATCGCGAGGCAGGGCTTGGCGAAGAGGGTGTCCGCGACCGGGTGGAAGTCTTGCACGGCAGAGCCCGAAGGATCCGAAGACAAAGGCCCCGGAAACCGGGGCCTTTCGTTCGTCAGGGATTGTGGGTCATCGGCGGCGTGGCGTGGCCGTCGACCTCGCCGCCGACCCGGGCCCAGATCTTCTTCTTGGTGAAGTAGAACAGCCCGGCGAGCACGATGAGGAAGAGCATCACCTGGAAGCCGAGGCGCGTGCGCGCCTCGAGGTGCGGCTCGGCCGCCCACATGAGGAAGGCCGTCACGTCGCGGGCGTATTGATCGACGGTCTCGGGCACGACGGCCTGGCCGCCCTCGGCCTTCGGATACTCCACCTGCCCGTCGCTGAGCGGGTTCGGCATCGCGATCACGTGGCCGGGGTAATACGCGTTGTAGTGTCCGCCCTCCGGCACCTGGAAGTCCGCCGGCGGCTCCACGTAGCCGGTCATGAGCGCGACGAGGTAGTCCACGCCGTTCTCCGAGTACTGGCGGAACACGTCGGTGATGAACCAGGGGAAGCCGCGCTCGTAGGTGCGGGCCTTGGCCATGAGCGAGAGATCCGGCGGCGCCTTGCCGCCATTGGCCGCGGCGGCGGCATTCTCGTTCGGGAACGGAGACGGGAAGTGGTCCGCCGGGCGACCGGGACGCTCGAACATGTCGCCGGCCTCGTTCGGGCCGTCCTGGATCTGGTACTCGGCCGCCAGCGCGCGGACCTGAGCCTCGGAGAATTCCGGCCCGCCGGGCTGCGACAGGTTGCGGAAGGCCACGTAGCTCAAGCCGTGGCAGGAGGCGCAGACCTCCCGGTAGACCTTGAAGCCCCGCTGAAGCTGCGCCCGGTCGAAGGTGCCGAAGGGGCCCTGGAAGCTCCAGGAGAGCTGCGGCGGGACCGGCGTCTCGCCCGCGGCGAAGGCCGGGGCCGAGAGGCCGAACACGGCGGCGGCGATGAGGAGTGTGCGCTTGAACATGTCTATCTCTTCCTCGACGCTCGCGGTCAGCCCTTGGATTGCGGTGCGGCGGCGACGCCGGCCGGCATTCCCGCCCCGCTCTTCTGCACGCCGATGACCGATTCCAGGATGGAGTTCGGCAGCGGCAGCGGCTTCTCGAACAGGCCGAGGAGCGGCAGCACGATCAGGAAGTGGGCGAAGTAGTAGACCGTGGCGATCTGGGAGACGACCACGTACCAGCCCTCCGCGGGCTTGGCGCCGAGCCAGCCGAGCAGGATGCACACGCCCACGAACACCCAGAAGAACTGCTTGTAGAGCGGCCGGTAGGCGGTGGAACGCACCTTCGACGTGTCGAGCCAAGGCATGAAGCACCAGATCAGGATCGCCGAGATCATCGCCACCACGCCGCCGAGCTTGTCCGGCACCGCGCGCAGGATCGCGTAGAAGGGCAGGAAGTACCATTCCGGCACGATGTGCGCGGGCGTCACCGCCGGGTTCGCCGGGATGTAGTTGTCCGCATGGCCGAGATAGTTCGGCATGTAGAACACCCAATAGGCGAAGAAGATCATGAACACGACGACGGCGAAGATGTCCTTGATCGTCGCGTAGGGCGTGAACGGCACCGCGTCCTTGCCCGACTTGATCGGAATGCCCGTCGGGTTGTTCTGCCCCGGCACGTGCAGCGCCCAGACGTGCAGGATCACGACGCCCACGATCATGAAGGGCAGCAGGTAGTGCAGCGAGAAGAAGCGGTTCAGCGTCGGATTGTCGACCGCGAAGCCGCCGAGCAGAAGCTGCTGGATCCACTCGCCGACGAGCGGAATGGCGGTGAAGAAGCCGGTGATGACCGTCGCGCCCCAGAAGGACATCTGGCCCCAGGGCAAGACGTAGCCCATGAAGGCGGTCGCCATCATCAAGAGGTAGATGATCACGCCGAGAATCCACAGAAGCTCGCGCGGCGCCTTGTAGGAGCCGTAATACATGCCGCGGGCGATGTGGAGGTAGACGGCGATGAAGAACATCGACGCGCCATTGGCGTGGAGATAGCGAATCAGCCAGCCGGAATTGACGTCGCGCATGATCTTCTCGACCGAATCGAACGCCATGTCGACATGCGCCGAATAGTGCATGGCGAGCACGATGCCGGTCACGATCTGCACGACGAGCATGATCGAGAGAATGCCGCCGAACGTGTAGGCGTAGTTCAGATTGCGCGGAACCGGGTAAGAAACAAAGGAGTCATGCACCAGCCGCGGCAGCGGCAAGCGTGCGTCGATCCAGCGTCCGATGCCGGTCTGGGGCGAATAGGTAGAGTGACCACCGCTCATGGTCTAAAGCTCTCTCTTTCCCTCAACCGATCCTGATGACCGTATCGGAAATAAATTCGTAGTTCGGAATATGAAGGTTTTCTGGTGCCGGGCCGCTGCGGATACGGCCTGCGGTATCGTAGTGCGATCCATGGCATGGGCAGAACCAGCCATTGAAGTCTCCGGCCTGACCAAGCG